>DATGVB010000053.1:0-6611 GCA_035300805.1 Tetragenococcus sp.
AACTTTGAATTTTTATCTGATTGAAAATAAGTTTCATTTTGTTGATTTACCAGGTTATGGTTATGCGAAAGTATCGAAAAAAGAAAGAGCCAAGTGGGGCCAGATGATTGATGAATATCTTAGTCAAAGAAAACAACTGCGAGCAGCTATCTCTTTGGTTGACATGCGTCATGATCCTAGTAAAGAAGATATTCAAATGTATGATTTCTTCAAGTATTATGGTTTTCCAGTCATTATGGTAGCTACCAAGGCGGATAAAGTCAAGCCAGCTAAAAAAAATCAGCAGATAAATCGGATCAAGCAATGTCTGAATTTTGATGATGCAGATGATTTTGTTGCTTTTTCTGCTGTGACAAAGGAAGGCAAAGAAGAAGCTTGGCGGGTTATTGAGCAATTTGTTAAATAGGATATAAGAAAAGATCAAACTGCAAATGTGCAGTTTGATCTTTTCTTACTATTTATTATTTTTCTTTTTAGCTTTTGGGTTTAAAAACCGTTCTAAGTCATCTTCTTTTTTCTTTTCTGATTTTTTTTCGTCGGGTAAAATGGCAAATTCTTCTAGTCTTTGTTTTAATAAATCGTCTTGTTTAAATTTAAGTCCCATTTGACCACCTCCATTTGACCATAGTTTAGCATAAAAAAGCTGGCGAATTCAATTCCGCCAGCTTTTTTATTACTCATCTAAAGGTTTTTTTAGTAAACCAAGTAAGATTCCAGATACAATTGAACCTATTGCTATAAAGAGTAGATATAAAAATGGTTTACTGACAAGCAGGATAACGAAGATCCCGCCGTGAGGAGCCATTAATCTGATCCCGGTAGCACCGACTAATCCGCCAGTTACGGCTGAACCGACGACAAAACTAGGAATCGCGCGTAAAGGGTCGGCTGCTGCAAAGGGAATCGCACCTTCTGTAACAAAGGATAGCCCCATGATGATATTGGTAATGCCCGCCTGGTTTTCTTGTTGAGTAAATCGGTTTTTGAATAAGCGGGTTGCAATGAAGATTGCAATCGGTGGTACCATCCCGCCAGCCATGACAGCCGCCATAACGGTACTACCGCCTTCAGCAACTGTCGCCGCAATGGTACCTGTACCAAATACATAAGCTGCTTTATTGAACGGACCGCCCATATCAATAGCCATCATACCTGCAAGTAAAGCACCTAAAAGAGCAGCATTGGCTCCGCTTAAGTTAAGCAGGAAGTTATTTAAAGCATCATTGATTGCTTTCATTGGGACATTCACTAAAAGCATGATAAAACCAGTGATCAGCAAACCAAAGAAAGGATAGAAGAGGATCGCTTTGATGCCATCCAGTGATTTGGGCAGGCCTTTAAAAGCCTTACGCAAGAAGCGAATGACATAACCGGCAATAAAACCACCGGCTAAAGCACCTAGGAAACCGGCGCCGCCTTGATTAGCAATTGCTCCAGCTGCAAAACCAGTTACAAGTCCGGGACGATCGCTGATGCTCATGGCAATAAAACCAGCTAAGACAGGTAACATAAAGTCAAACGCAGCATGACCGATTTCGCTAAAAGCTGCTGCCTGACTGTGATAGCTACCTAATTCTGCTAACTTATCTTGCGGTACCCCCATGAAGTTATCGATCATAAAGGATAGGGCGATCATGATCCCGCCGGCAATTACAAAAGGTAACATATGCGAGACACCATTCATCAGATCTTTGTAGATTGTTTGTCCGACTGATTCTTTTTCACCTGAATCCTGACTTGTTTCTTCACTAGTACCATCACTGTGGTAGACCGCAAGATTGCCACTTAAGGCTTTTTCAATCAGTTCTTCAGGTTTTCTGATCCCATCACTGACTGGCCGGCTAAGTAAAGCCTTGCCGTCAAAACGATTCATCTCTACTTTTTTATCAGCAGCAATAATGACAGCTTGAGCGTTTCTTATGTCTTCTGAACTTAAGCGATGCTTGATCCCTTCTGAGCCATTGGTTTCAACTTTTATGTCAACACCCATTTCTTTGGCTTTTTTCTTTAAAGAATCTTCTGCCATATAGGTATGAGCAATTCCTGTCGGACAAGCTGTTACAGCTACGATAGAAGGGCGGTCTTTGGCAGCTGCTGTATCTTTTTCATCACTTGTATCTTCATCGTCCTCGTCTTTAGCTTGGGAAAAGATTGTTTGTACTTCATCAGGAGTTTGTGCTTTTTTAAGACTAGCGACAAAATCAGCATCGATCAGCTTACGACTTAGAGCAGCTAAAGCTTGTAAGTGTGTATCATTAGCCCCTTCAGGAGCGGCAATCATGAAAAATAGATAGGTAGGTTGACCATCAAGTGATTCATAATCAAGTCCTGCTTTACTTTTAGCAAAAAGCACAGTCGCTTCATTGACAGCTGCGTTTTTAGCATGCGGCATCGCGATCCCGTCACCTAGTCCGGTTGAAGTTTGAGCTTCGCGTTCTAAGATTCCTTTCTTGTATTTGTCAATATCATTAATGCGTCCTACATCATACAACTTTTGTACCATTTCATCGATCGCACTTTTTTTATCTTGTGCCTTAAGATCCATGATCATGGCATCTTTGATCAATAAGTCATTGATATTCATTATTTTCTCCTCCTAGATTTTTGTTATTTTAACTTCAGGTAGTAACTCCCGAATAAAATCAGCTTGAGCCAGATCATCTGAAAAGGTAGTTGCGCTGCCACAGGCGACTCCCCAGCGAAAAGCTTCAATTGCATCGTGATTTTTACTAAAACTGCCAATAAAGCCTGCGATCATCGAGTCACCAGCACCCACTGAATTTTTTACCGGATGCTTTAAGACATTGGAACGGTATGTTCCATCATCAGTGATCAGTAAGGCGCCTTTTTCCGCCATCGAAACTATTACATTCTGGGCGCCGGCTGTTAATAATTTTTTACCATAGCGAATGATTTCATCAATTGAATTCAATTCAGTATGATACAAAGCGGCTAATTCATAATTATTCGGCTTTACTAATAATGGCTGAAAAGTAAGGGATTGGGCCAAGTCATTACCTGTTGTATCAATCACAAAATCTGCTTTTTTTGCTCTAACAATAGCAATCAATTCCTGATAAAAGTTTTCGGCTAGATTTTTGGCTTTACTGCCTGAAAAAATGACAATATCATCTTTTTTTATCAGACCGGCTAAAGTTTCTTTGAGTTCGGTAATTTCTTTTACGGTCAACTCTGGTCCCTGGCCGTTAATTTCAGTTTCTTTTTCGGCTTTGAGCTTTACATTGATCCGAGTATCATCATTGACTGCTGTAAAATTGCAGTTAATATTTTCTACTTGTAGCCAATCTTTGATAAAGTCACCTGTAAAACCACCAACAAAACCCAGTGCGGTGGAAGCAACTCCAACACGTTGTAAGATACGGGAAACATTGATCCCTTTTCCGCCAGGTAATTTAAAATCTTTGGTCATACGATTGACGGCAGCTAATTTTAAATGGTCAACATGCACGATATAATCGATTGATGGGTTCAGTGTCATAGTATAAATCAAAGTTTTTCGACCTCCTTTAGATAGGTTTGATTTTGAAATGCTTTTAATAAATGTTCTGGACATCGGTCAGTAATAATTTCAGCTTTTTTTAAAGGAGCGACTTGTACAAAAGATTTTTGTTGAAATTTTGAATGATCGACTAAAATAAAATTCCGCTGACTTTGCTGTAAAGCAATCTTTTTAACAGCAGCTTCTTCTGGATCGGGGGTCGTAAAAGCCGAGTTCAGATCGACCCCATTCATGCCTAGAAAAGCTTTGTTAAAATTCATTTGTCTTAATTGAGTGATCGCCTGTGCGCCTAAAGTTGCATTAGTTGACAGTTTTATGCTGCCGCCTAGGATGATCGTATCGATTTTTCGATTAACTAAAGCAGCTGCGTGTTCGACCGAATTGGTAATCACTTTAAGTGCCTGATCATTTGCTATAAAAGGGATCATTTCAAAAGTCGTGCTACCTGCATCCAAGTAGACAATGTCTTCTTTTTTGATCAGCTGCGCACAATAACGGGCAATGGCAACTTTTTCTTCATGAAAGCTGTCTTTTTTTTCCTGTATAGAAGCTTCAAAATTAAGTTGGGAAATCTTTTTAGCGCCCCCATGGATCCTTACTAAACGCCCTTCTTGTTCAAGTGTATTAAGATCACGTCGGATGGTTGATTCAGAAACTTTTAAGCGTTCCATTAACTCATTGACAGTCACAATGTCATTTTCCGTCAAAAAACCAATAATTAACTGATGTCTTTTGTAAGTAAGCATTTCCATCGATTCCTTTCAAAGATATTTTACCATGTTTTATTGTCAATATCAATCAATAACAGTCAAAAACAATCAACAAAATTTTCATTTGCTTTTTAGCTTTGTTCGGTTTGCTGAAAGGCTGGATAATGCTATAATTAAAACGATTGAAAAAAGAGAGGATGTTAGCAAATGCCGTCGCGCAAAGAATTATTAGCTGGCATGAATGATAAACAAGCTGAAGCTATTATGCATACCCAGGGTCCCTTATTGTTGATGGCCGGGGCTGGCAGTGGTAAAACTAGAGTCTTGACTCACCGGATCGCTTATCTGATTGAAGAAAAAGAGGTCAATCCCTGGAATGTTCTAGCGATTACTTTTACCAACAAAGCAGCTAAAGAAATGAAAGCAAGAGTGAAGAATATTTTAGGTCCAACAGCCGAAAGTGTCTGGATCTCGACTTTTCACTCCATGTGTGTCCGCATCTTACGCAGAGATGTCGATCGTATCGGTTATTCACAAAATTTTACGATCATTGATAGCACTGAGCAACGGACTTTGATCAAAAATGTCTTGAAAATTTTAAATATTGATCCAAAAAAATATGACGCTCGCGCAATTTTAGCTGCCATTTCAAATGCTAAAAATGCTTTATTGGACGTGTCCAGTTTTAAAAAAATGCAAAATGATTATTTTCAAAAAATTGTCGGTCAGTGTTATGAACTTTACCAAAAAGAACTACGAAAAAACCAGTCAATGGATTTTGATGATCTGATCATGAATACCATTGACTTACTGCAAAAAAATCCTGAAATTCTTAGTTATTATCAAAATAAATTTCAATATATCCATGTGGACGAATATCAGGATACCAATCATGCACAATATATCCTAGTTAATTTATTAGCCCAGAGGCTGCAGAATATTTGTGTGGTAGGAGATGCCGATCAGAGCATTTACGGCTGGCGGGGTGCCGACATGCAAAATATTCTAGATTTTGAAAAAGATTATCCGCAAAGTCATACCATCTTGCTGGAACAGAATTATCGTTCGACTCAGACGATTTTAAGTGCGGCTAATCAGGTCATCCAAAATAATCGTCACCGTAAAGAAAAAAAATTATGGACCGAAAATCAGTCAGGTGAAAAGATCACCTATTATCGTGGTGACTCAGAACGAGATGAGGCTCAATTCATCGTCCAAAGTATTCAAGCCGCTTTAGGTAAAGAAAATAAAAACTATGGCGATTTTGCAGTACTTTATCGTACGAATGCTCAATCGCGTGTGGTAGAAGAAATGTTTTTAAAGGCCAATATTCCCTATACCATGGTTGGCGGACATAAGTTCTACGACCGTAAGGAAATCAAAGATCTGATCGCCTATTTAAATGCAATCGCTAATCCGGCTGATTCTTTGAGTTTAGAGAGGATCATCAATGTGCCTAAACGTGGCATCGGTAGTGGAACAGTTGATAAATTACGGGATTTTGCGGATTTTAATAATATGCCATTACTGGAAGCAGCCCAAAACGTTGAACTATCTAATTTACCTAAGCGGACAGTAAATAAACTGAAAGAATTTGGTGATCTGCTGGGGAATTTAAATGAAGAGATCGCTTATCTTTCAATAACTGAGTTAACAGAGGAAATATTAGAAAAAAGTGGTTACTATGCAGATTTAAAAAAGCAGAATAATCTCGAATCACAAAGCCGCCTGGAAAACCTGGAAGAATTTCTGACTGTGACGCAGGAATTTGACCGGCAATATGAAAAGCAAGCAGAAGAAGATCGTGAAAATCCAGAGAATAAATTGACGGTTTTCTTAAATGAACTATCTTTATTATCCGACGTGGACCAGTATGAAGAAGAAACTTCTGAAGTGACTTTGATGACGCTGCATGCAGCTAAAGGGCTGGAATTTCCTGTTGTTTTCTTAATCGGACTGGAAGAAAACATCTTTCCTTTATCACGAGCTTTAATGGAAGAAAATGAATTGGAAGAAGAAAGGCGACTGGCTTATGTAGGGATCACTCGAGCACAAGAAAAGCTGTATCTGACCAATGCCCTGTCACGGATGCTTTATGGTCGTTCACAGTACAACCGACCTTCACGTTTTGTTAAAGAAATCGATCAAAAGCTGCTTGTGACAAATCAGAGCCAGACCTATAAAAACCAGCCGGTCACTACAAGAAAACAAGCAGTTAAAAGAGGATATCAGACGCCGCAAAGGGCTTTTGTTTCTGCTAACGCAACAGAAGAAAAAAAGGCTAAAGTAATATCGTGGCAAGTGGGTGACAAAGCCAGACATACAAAGTGGGGTATTGGTACAGTAGTAAAAGTCAGCGGTAAATCAAGTGATTTAGAAAT
>DATGVB010000054.1:0-10328 GCA_035300805.1 Tetragenococcus sp.
TGGCGATGTGAATTGTCGTAACTGGATCGTCTGTCAAAACTATCTATATCTAGTTGACTGGGACTCAGTGATGTTTGCCGACCCAGCAGTAGACATTGGGACAATTTTAGGACATTATGTTCCCTTGTCAAATTGGAATCAATGGTTAATGCTTTATGGCATTCAGGCAACAGCTGAAGAAGTCGAGAAAATTTATTGGTATGCCTTATTGAGCATGTTAAAAGAAATAAAAAAATGTTATCTTAAGCATGATCGTCCTAAGATGAGAGAAGAAATTATACAGCTAAAAAGAATTTATACCGGATAAGAATTCAGGTGGTTTGTCTGAGAGGACAACCACTTTTTTTAAGGAGAAGAAAATGAGAGTTAGAAAAAGAAAAGGCGCTGAAGAATTAATTGCCGCTAATCCGCAATATGTGGTAGAAAACCCACAAAACTGGCGCGGTCGCTGGCGTGAACGCTTTGGTAATGACCGACCAATCCAGATTGAAATTGGTATGGGCAAAGGCCAATTTATTAATCAAATGGCACAAAACCATCCTGAAATTAATTATATTGGGATCGATATGCAAGTGAGCGTAGTTTCCTTTGCCTTAGATAAGTTATTAGCAAGACCTCTTGATAATTTACAGTTATTATATGTAGATGGTTCTGATTTAACCGATTACTTTGCCGAAAACGAAGTGGATTTAATTTATCTGAACTTCTCTGATCCTTGGCCTAAGAAAAAACACGCGAAACGTCGCTTAACCTACAAGAACTTCTTAGCCATTGATGAACAGATTTTACGTCCAGCTGGAGAAATCCATTTTAAGACAGACAATCAAGCATTATTTGAATATTCTTTAGCTAGTTTTTCCCAATATGGTATGACTTTAATACAGGTTTGGCTGGATCTTCATGAGAGTGACTACATTGGCAATGTCATGACTGAATATGAAGAAAAATTTGCTGCTAAAGGTCAACCGATTTACCGAGTGGAAGCCAAGTTTAAAGTGAAAAATAAAAACTGATTTTATGGCGTATCCTGCTTTTTATTTTAGCTGGTAAACAGGGCTTTTCGTTGACATTTTTTCAGAAGCATTTTAAGCTTTTAAGTAGAACAGAAAAGGGGAGGAGATTCAATGAGCTTAACAGATACTTATACACTGGCAAATGGTGAAACAATTCCAAAAGTAGGTTTTGGCACTTGGCAAACTCCAGATGGTGATGTAGCAGAGTCAGCGGTACTATCCGCTTTAAAAGCTGGTTATCGGCATATTGATACAGCAGCGATTTACGGGAATGAGGAATCTGTCGGTCGTGGTATTGCTAAAAGCAAAGTAGCAAGAGAAGAGTTATTTGTTACCACTAAATTATGGAACAGCAATCACTCTTATGAATTGGCCCAAAAAGCGATTGATGAATCATTACAAAAACTAGGTCTGGATTATGTTGATCTTTATCTGATTCACTGGCCCAATCCTAAAGAATTTCGTGAAAACTGGCAAAAAGCTAATGCACAAGCCTGGAAAGCCATGGAAGAAGCAGTTGAAGCAGGAAAAATCCGCTCACTCGGAGTTTCTAATTTCCGTAGCCACCATCTGGATGCTCTGATGCAGACAGCTAAAATCAAGCCGGTAGTCAATCAGATTTATCTGAATCCAAGTGACCAGCAAGAAGAAGTGGTTGCTTACAATCAGAAACACGATATCTTAAGTGAAGCTTATAGTCCATTAGGTACCGGGAAGATTTTCACTGTTCCTGAATTAAAGGAAATAGCTGCTACTTATAAGAAAACTGTTTCCCAGATCGTGTTGCGCTGGAGCCTGCAGCATGGCTTCTTACCTTTGCCAAAATCTGTGCATGAAGATCGGATTATTGAAAATACACAACTTTTTGATTTTGAGTTGAGTTCGTCTGATATGGCAGCCATTGATGCACTCAAAGGCCAGGCGGGAGTTGCTTCTGATCCGGATAAATAAACAAAAAATCTGGCATTTTTTTAATACCAGATTTTTTGTTTATTTTACCGACGCATATTCATCAATTGTTTTACCATCTGTATCTTTTAATACTAGCCAGCTGTTGGTACCACCAAAGTAAAGAAACAAGCCGATTTCGTTGACACTTTTTAAAATGATATCTTCTGTAGTAACAAAATCCTCAATAAATTTCGCTTGTTCCTGCCGTAATTGAGTCCCCATTCTTGCGTTCAGACCTACGGAGCCATCTTTATTCAAGACATAATCTCTACGCAGAATAGCGCCTTTTTCAATCCGCATTTCATTTCTCTTTTGCCAGATGATTTTTGCTTTACTGCCAAAATCGTCAACGAAAAAAGGTGTGTCGGCAAACGCTTTTTTCCAGCGATGCTGAACTTTAACGGCAGCTTTCTTCTGTGAAATCAGAGGATAATCAAATGTATTAAGTAACAGAATCACTTTTTCCAGAAAATTTTTCAGTTCTTTATAATCAGCTGCAGGAGTAATTTTCTGGTTTTTCACAGTGAGCTGGATACTTACCAGTAAATCATTTGTTGCCACTTCTTTTGCAGGGATCAATTGAATCACTGTATCAGTCTTTGTGGGCTGAAGACTGACGGACTGGAATTTTCTCTTTTTGAAAGTAAGGAAAAGACCAGTTGCCGCGGAATCAATTGTGGCAGCAGTAAAAATATTAATTTTTTCTCCCTTATCTAGTAAGAGTTGAATAGAATTTTCAGTAAGGGTCATTTCAGTTTTGATTTTCATGACTTTCCCCTTTATTTTTTCTTAATTATAACCAAAAGTGATTTATTTAGATACTTTAATGCTTGTTAGCAGAGTTTTTATTTGTCCTCCGTTTTTAAAAAAGTTACACTAAAGATAGAATACAAAGGAGGATTTTAGATGGAAGAGGTAAAATTAAATACAGGTATAGATTTACCAATGGTCGGTAGCGGCACTAATACATTTGGTAAAGTAGACCATGAGTATATGGGGGATATCGATGGAGATACGACAGAAATTTTAAGTGCCATAGAACAAGGTTATCGTCACTTTGATACCGCGATTTCTTACCGTAATGAAGCAGTTTTAGGCAAAGCCCTGAAAGAAAGTGGTAAAACGCGCAATGAATTCTTTCTGACTTCTAAAATTCCAGGCACAAAAGAATATTATGCTGGCGAAGAAGATGTAAAAAAAGGCGTTGAACAAAGTCTAAAGGCACTTTCTACAGACTATCTTGACTTGTACCTGATCCATCATCCTTGGGAAGATCTGGAAGGAATTTTAGCAGTCTGGCGCGTACTTGAAAAATATGTGGATGCTGGTAAAATCAAGGCCATTGGTGTTTCTAATTTTAAAGAAAAAGAATTAAAATATCTATTAGATAATGCACGCATTAAACCAGCAGTTAACCAAGTTGAATCACATCCAGGAAACTGGAATGATGAAATTATTGCTTTTTGTTTAGAAAATCAGCTGGTTGCTGAGGCATGGGGTCCTTTGACAAATGTTACTGATACAGCTAAAGAAGCCCTAAGTAAAATTGGGGGGAAATATGGTAAAAGCTGGGCGCAAGTAATTTTAGCTTATCAGGTAGAACGTGGAGTTGTGGTTATTCCTAAATCACATAATCCTGAACGGCAAAAACAAAATCTTGAAATTTTTGATTTTTCTCTTAGTGATGAGGATAAAAAAATAATTGCTGGATTATAAGTAATCAATGAAAAACACTCTCTTATAGGGGGGGTGTTTTTTTATCATTAAAAACTTGCTTGCAAGGTCTTGTTTTTTTGGTTAGGATAAAAGAAAAGCTTTTTGGAGGAACTCAATGTCATTTAAAGCAATCGCAATGGACCTAGATGGAACGCTGCTTAACAGTCAAAAGAAAATCTCACCAGCCACTAAAAAAGCTCTTTTAACCTTACAGAAAAAAGGGATCAAGTTAATCCTGGCTTCGGGAAGACCTACGCCAGGTCTAATGGATTATGCCCGTGAACTGTCTTTAGATAAATTTGGCGGGGTGATACTTTCTTTCAATGGTGCTCATGTGTTGAATGTACAAACAAAACAGACTTTATTTGCACAAACTCTAGCCCCTGAAAAAGTTCAGCAGATTCTCACTCACTTACAGCAGTTTAAAGTAAAAACGATGATTTGTCATAAGGAATATATGTACGTAGAAGATGTCTTTGATAATCAAATTGAAGTGAATCAAAAAAAGCGTAATATCATTGAGTATGAAGCTAGAGCCGGTCATTACAAATTATGTGAGGTCGATGAGCTGGCCCGATTTTGTGATTTTCCGCTTTATAAAATTTTAACGGCAGCTTCGCCGGTTTATTTAAAAAGCCATTATCAGGCGATGAGAGAACCTTTTAAAGATGAGGTCAGTGCTTTATTTTCAGATCCTTTTTACTTTGAATTTACTGCCAGAGGAGTGACCAAAGGCTATGGCTTAAACCAGCTTTTGCCACAGTTGGGCATAAAAAAAGAAGAATTACTGGCTTTTGGTGACGGGGAAAATGATCGGACGATGCTGGAATATGCGGGTTTAGGAGTGGTTATGGGCAATGCCAGTGAAGAGTTGAAGCAAGCTGCAGATCAGGTAACGCTAACCAATGATCAAGATGGCATTGTAAAAGTTTTATCACAGTATTTTTAATAAAAAAGCTTCGTCTCAAGTCAGGACGAAGCTTTTTGTAAATTAGTCTTCTTTTTCAGGTCTTTGGTTGTGCTCATCTGTTCGGACGATCAATACATCGCATTGGGCTGCCCGGATCACATATTCAGAAACTGAACCAATGAAAAGTCGTTCAACTGCATTTAAGCCAGTTGCACCTAACATAATTAAATCGACTTCTTGTTCCATCGGGATTTGTTTAGCAATAATGACTTTAGGAGAGCCGTATTCAATCGTTGTATCAATATCAGTAACACCAGCTTTTTTAGCTTGTTCACAATATTGATTTAAGGATTTTTTAGCCAGTTCAGTTGCTTGTTCTGCTAAAATGGAATCAAATGAATTAACATTTTGAAAAGCTCTGGTATCAATCACATGGACTAAAAGCAAATGCGCCTGGTTTCTTTTAGCAACATTGATTGCTTTTTGAAAAGCTAGTTCAGCCTCGGTGGAACCGTCAACAGCGACCATAATTTTTTTGTATTGCTGTAACATAACATTCACAACCTTTCCTATTCTTCATAATCATTGTACCTTTTTTTAAGAAAAAAAGGAATTATTGTCTTCCCATTTTTTTAGCCAATGAGAAGCTGAAAATAGCAGAAATAATCAGAATGAGACATAAAAAAATAATCAGCAAGAATGGCTGGTCTAAAAAGACAACAACGAGACAAAAGAGAGCCAGAATCAGATAGATAATACCAAAACGTTGTAAAAAATTTTTGTTTTGCGGCGTTTCTTTAATGAGCGAGAAAAAAATGACTGTCTTTTTTGTCAGCATAAATCCGACGACTAAAAGTAGCAATGCCATTATTAAAAGCAGTATATTGATCATGATGAACTCCTTTAACTAAAGATAACTTTATTATAAGAGAAGTATTTAGAATGAGCAACTCTAGAAAAAATGAAAGAGTTTTTCTAGCTGCTATGTTACAATTAAATAATAAACTACTTCTAAATGATTACAAAGTAAATAAAAGGAGGTTTTAGATGAGGAGTACCAAATTATTTGATAAGTTTGAAAAATTGGCAAGTATAGCGGTAGATGTCATGCTAAGTGTACTGGTAATTGTTGTGTTAGTGGCAATGGCCGTCTCCATTTATGACATTTTTTATCATGTACTGGCAATGAATTCAATGAATGAGTTATATTATGTAATTGAAGAAATTGCAACCTGGTTTATTTTATTAGAAATCTTTTTAATGCTGCTTCGTTATGTTAAAGAAGGACATCATGTTCCAGTACGATATCTGGTTTTAATTGGTATTACAGCAGTCTCGCGAAAATTATTACTTGAACACGGCGAAGGACTGGAAGCATTGTTTTTAGCTTTGGCTATCTTGGTATTAGTACTCGATCTTATTTTATTAGAACGAGTCAGAGCCTTTCATGGACATAATCCGAAAGAAAAGTAAAAAAGAATGATAAAAGCGTGAAAGGATTTTTTCTTTTCGTGCTTTTATCATTCTTTTTAAATAAAAATCCCCTACCAATAGGTAAGAGATCAAATGGTAATCTCCGTAGATGCCGTTTTTTGTCCGGGCGTATTGATCCCGCAAAATTTAGCAGGTGGGTTCCACGGCTAACGTATTCAACTACCAAATGAAAAGGCTTGTTGTATGTGCTAGCACCGGACGGATCCCAAGATATCAATAAAAATGTTCGGTCAACACTAAAATGGATAACTCGTACATCACAGATTTCCCACCTTTATCTTAGCATAAGAATAAAAATGTGGCAATAGACAGGAATGATGGGCGTAATTGTTTTGTTAAGGAAGCTTTTGCCACTCTCTGATTTGCTGCATACGACTAGCTAGGGCTTTTTCATATTTTCCAGTCATTTTAGGCTGGTAATAATGCACATTTTTGAGTTTTTCTGGTAGATACTGTTGTTTGACCCAATCGTTTTTATAATCATGTGGATAGCGGTAATCATTTCCACGACCAAGCTGATCTGCCCCTTTATAGTGACTGTCTCGCAAGTGGTTAGGAACTTCACCTGTACTGCCGCTGCGGATATCTTTGAGAGCTTTGTCTAAAGCAACATAGGCGGCATTTGATTTTGGTGAGAGACATAAATCGACGACCGTGTCGGCTAAAGGAATCCGCGCTTCAGGCAGACCAATTTTTTCTGCAGCATTAACAGCTGTAACACAGCGGGCGGCTGCCTGCGGGTTGGCTAAACCAATATCTTCATAAGCCGTCACTAGTAAACGACGACAAATAATTGCCAGATCTCCTGCTTCAATCAAACGTGCCAGGTAGTACAGGCCAGCATCAACATCACTTCCGCGAATTGATTTTTGCAAAGCAGAGATAACGTCGTAATGAGCATCACCATTTTTATCATGAGTCAGTGACTTTTTTTGGATACACTCTTCGATCGTTTTTAAGTTGATATGGATCGTTTCATCATCCTTAGCCGCGGTTGACTTCACTGCCAGCTCCAAACCGTTTAAAGCACTGCGTAAATCTCCGTTAGTCGCACGACTCAAGTGTACTTTGGCATTGTCTTCAAGAATGACAGCAAATTTTCCTAAGCCACGTTCTTCATCACGGAGTGCTTGATCGAGTGCTTTTAGAATATCACTTTCAGCTAAAGGCAGCAATTCGAATATTTGGGTTCGACTACGGATCGCCGGGTTGATGGTGATATAAGGATTTTCTGTTGTTGCACCGATCATGATGATCTGTCCATTTTCCAAATGCGGTAATAAGAAATCCTGCTTACTTTTGTCTAACCGATGGACTTCATCTAACAATAAGATGACCGTTCCACTCATTTTGGCTTCTTCGGCTACCACTTGCAGATCTTTTTTGCTGTCAGTAGCGGCATTTAATCGGCGAAAAGCATATTGGGTCGAGCCGGCGATCGCACTGGCAATACTTGTTTTACCTGTGCCGGGTGGGCCATACAAAATCATTGATGAAAGCATTTTAGCATCTACCATTCGTCGTATGATTTTGCCCTTGCCTACTAAATGATCTTGTCCTACGATTTCGTCTAAATTTCTGGGACGCATGCGATAACTTAAAGGCTGCTGCATATAATTAGCCTCACTTTCCTTTTGTTTTCTTCAGTATAACATACCATTTTCTCATACGATCGATCAGTTTTTTGACCGTAAACTGAATTTTAAGTAAACGTTTTATAAAAATAAAAGGATAGCATAGCCCCTAGCTTTTGTGTATGATAAGACTAGGTGATTTTAATGGAAGAACTACAAAGTTTTTTAAAAATTCATTCTACAGTTGAGGTAGCTCAATTTTTAGTTGGCATGTATCTGGAGCATGAGACAGCCAAAGGTAAACTAGGGGGCTATATTGTTGACTGTGAAGCCTATCTGGGACCGGATGATCAAGCGGCTCATAGCTATGGTATGCGTCAGACGCCGCGGCTAAAGGCGATGTATCAAGAGGCAGGTACGATCTATTTATATACGATGCACACGCATCTGATTTTAAATATTATAACTGAAACTGCCGGAATTCCTCAGGGTGTGATGATCCGAGCTTTACAACCGGTTGCCGGAATCAAACAAATGGAAGAAAATCGTGGTAAAACAGGGGTCGCTCTTTCAAACGGTCCAGGTAAATTAGTCCAGGCATTAGGCATTACTAGAGATTTATATGGACATTCAATTTTTACTAGTCCATTACGTTTAGTGACAGAAAAAAGAAAGCAACCCAAAAAGATCCAGTCTTTAGCACGGATTGGTATTCCCAATAAAGATAAATGGACAGAAATGCCCTTACGTTTTGTAGCAGCGGGCAATCCCTATATTACCAATATTCGCAAAAGCCAAATCAGTACTGATTATGGCTGGCAAAAGGAGCAGCACTAATGAAAAAAGAAAATATGCTCAGCTTTTTGACTAAGCAAATCGAAAAAAAGCTTGCTGATTATGAAGTGGAAGTTGATTGGCAGACGCAAAATCATAGCATTGAAATTGTATTTTACTTATATGCTGAAAATAAAGATAAACAAAGAATTGATGATGTAAAGGGGACTTCTTCTGAGGAAGAGATTATCGAATTTGAAGATAGCATCTTACTCTATGATGAAAAAAAGGCAGTTTTTGATATAGCTGATTTTTTAGCTGTTATTCCTTTTGACAGAAAAAAAGGAATGGAACGCGGGAAGCTGATTGCATTGATCGATTATCTTAAAGATATTCTAGATGAAGGTCAAAGTGATTTACTCGACTTTCTGACGAGTGATGCCCAAAGTTTTTCCTTATATTTTGATAGTAACGAGTTTGCCAGAAGAACACAGAATCTTTCAGTTGATTTTGTTTCTTATCCGCACTATTAAAGGAGTATAAAAAGATGAAATGGTATGAAATAAAAGTCGAGACAGCTAGTGAAGCAGTCGAAGCAGTCGCTAATATCCTGATGGAAGCCGGAGCCAGCGGTGTAGCCATTGAAGACAGTCTGGATGTAAAAAAATTTCAGACTGATGGCTTTGGTGAAATTATCGATAAAGAAAAGATCACTGCTTTAAAAGAAGGAGCTTATGTGACAGCTTATTTTCCGGAAACAGTCTTTATTCCTGAAATTCTGCCCATGATCACTGAAAAAATTAGTAAATTGCCTGAATTTGGCTTAGCGATTGGCAATAATCAAATTACCGTTGATGAGGTGGCAGAAGAAAACTGGGCCACTGCCTGGAAAAAATACTATCATCCGGTACGTATTAGCCGTTATTTAACAATCAAACCAAGCTGGCAAGATTATCAGACACAAGATGAGAGTCAAAAAGTGATCCAGCTTGATCCGGGAATGGCTTTTGGAACAGGAACTCATCCTACGACTAGATTAAGTTTACAGGCTTTGGAATGTGTCATACGTGGGAATGAGACGGTATTGGATGTAGGAACCGGCTCAGGAGTTTTAAGTATAGCAGCCAGTTTTCTGGGAGCTAAAGAGATTTATGCTTATGATCTGGATGAAGTAGCAGTGAAAGCTGCTAAGGAAAATTTAGCCTTGAATCCTACCGCAACTAATATTTGGATAAAGTCTAATGATTTGTTAAAAGGAGTAGAACATAAAGCAGATGTAATTGTTGCTAATATTCTGGCAGATATTATTGTAAAAATGATCCCGGATGCCTGGCGCCTGTTGAAAGATGACGGAACGCTGATCGTTTCAGGGATTATTGCAGCAAAAAAGGATCTGGTGACTGCTGCCATGACCCAGCAAGGTTTTGTACTTGATCAGCTTTTTCAGCAAAAAGACTGGCTGGCTTTGAGTTTTGTCAAAACTGCAGATATTTGAAAAGATTGCAAGAATTATTGTATAATAAAAACAGCAGAAGATTGTTAAAAAGTCTGGTCAACTTTGTCCAGACCTTTTTCATAAGGAGGGTTTCCAATGGCAAAAGATACGATAATTTCCGGATCAAGTGTGGTTAAACTTGTTTCTTATTACATGGATGATGAACATACCGCTTTTGTTCAAAAAGCCTTGGATTATGCAACCAAAGCCCACACAGGACAGTTTCGTAAATCGAGGGAACCTTATATTATTCACCCCATCCAGGTAGCAGGTATTTTAGCTGAATTACACATGGATCCACATACGATTGCGGCAGGCTTTTTGCACGATGTAGTAGAAGACACAGAAGTAACCTTAGATGATTTAAAAGAAGAGTTTGGTAATGATGTAGCGATGATCGT
>DATGVB010000055.1:0-10215 GCA_035300805.1 Tetragenococcus sp.
AGGCTCGCACAATGGAAAAACATGATTTTTCTAAAGGCCCCCTGCGCATGATTTCACCGGGGAAAGTTTTTCGTCGGGATACAGATGATGCTACTCACAGTCACCAGTTCCATCAAATTGAGGGTCTGGTGGTGGATAAGCATGTTACTATGGGAGATTTAAAAGGGACACTGGAAGAACTGATGAAGAAAATGTTTGGTGAAAATCGCGAAATTCGTTTGCGTCCCAGCTACTTTCCTTTTACAGAACCTTCTGTTGAAGTCGACGTATCATGCTTTAAGTGTGGCGGCAAAGGATGTAATGTTTGCAAGCATACGGGCTGGATCGAAATTTTAGGGGCCGGTATGGTTCATCCTAGTGTCCTGGAGATGTCTGGCATCGATTCAAAAGAGTACAGCGGTTTTGCTTTTGGCTTAGGGCCAGACAGAATTGCCATGCTGCGTTATGGAATAGACGATATTCGTAGTTTCTATTTAAATGACGTACGTTTTATTGATCAGTTCAAGGGGGAATAATTCATGTTAGTATCATATAAATGGTTGCAGGAACTAGTGGATGTGTCAGCAGTAGAACCGCTAGATCTGGCAGATCAGATGTCTCTGAGTGGAATCGAAGTCGAAGAAACGTCTTTTCCCAGTGCAGGCTTGAAAAAATTGGTTGTTGGTCATGTGGTTGAGTGTATTGATCATCCAGACTCCGATCATCTGCATTTGTGTCAGGTCGATGTGGGTGAAGAAAAGTTAACTCAAATTGTCTGTGGTGCACCTAATATCAAAGCAGGGATCAATGTTATTGTCGCATTACCAGGAGCTCGGATCGCTGACAATGTAAAAATAAAAAAAGGGAAAATGCGCGGTCAAATTTCTAACGGGATGATTTGTTCTTTACAAGAAATTGGTTATGACGAAAGCGTAGTTCCTAAAGAGTATGCGGAGGGTATTTACTATTTGCCTGATGATGCTGCAGCTGGTTTAGCTATCTATCCTTATTTAGCAATGGATGATGCTTTAATTGATTTAGAAATCACTCCTAATCGGGCGGATGCACTAAGCATGAGAGGCGTTGCTCATGAAGTAGCGGCTATCTATCGCAAGCAAGTCCATTTTAAAGATGTTGAACTGACAGAAGTGTCCAAAAAAGCAGCAGATAAACTGAATGTAACTGTAACAGATGACAAAGACGTGCCTAGCTATCAAATCCGTGTGATTGAAAATGTTAAGATTCAACCGAGTCCACGCTGGTTACAAAATCGTCTGATGAATATCGGTATTCGCCCGATCAATAATGTAGTCGATGTGACAAATTATATTTTAATGTATTATGGTCAGCCTTTGCATGCTTTTGACTATGATGCTTTAAAAAGTCAGACGATCCATGTGCGGCGGGCGCATGAAAATGAAAAATTAGTCACTCTTGATAAAGAAGAAAGAAGCTTGTCTGTTGAGGATATTGTGATCACCAATGGTGAAAAGCCGGTTGCCTTAGCGGGAGTAATGGGCGGGCTTGATTCTGAAATTACTGAAAAGACTACGACTGTAGCTTTAGAATCAGCAGTATTTGATCCTGCAATCATCCGCAAGACATCACAGAGATATAATTTACGTAGCGAATCTTCTGCTCGTTTTGAAAAAGGAATCAATCTGGCAACAGTCGATCAGGCTTGTGATGAAGCGGCTGCTTTGATCAGTCAGCTGACTGGTGGGCAAGTGCTGTCAGCTAGTATCAAAGCAAGCCAAGTCACAGCCCAAGACGTCACAGTTAAGATCACTTTGCAAAGGATCAATGATTATCTGGGAACGGAATTGACAGTTGATCAGGTAAACGATATTTTTGTGGCTCTTGGTTTTGATTATAGAGAAAAAGAGGGGGCTTATAACGTAAAAGTTCCTCCACGTCGCTGGGATATCGCAATCGATGCAGATATTGTTGAAGAAGTTGCTCGTATTTATGGCTATAATCGTTTACCCGCTACTTTGCCTAGTGGAGAAACTGTAGCCGGCAGTCTGACTAAAAAACAAAAGAAGACCAGAGCAATACGTTGTTGTCTGGAAGGAGCTGGCTTAAGTGAAGCAATCAGTTATGCTTTGACTAGTGAAGAAAAATCACGCCAGTTTACTACTGGCTCGAGTAAGCTTACCTATTTAGACTGGCCGATGACTTCAGAACGGACAGTACTACGCTTAAATCTGATCAGTGGTTTGTTAGATGATGACAGCTATAATATTGCCAGAAATAATCATCAGATTGCTTTGTATGAAATTGGTCGGATTTTTCAGCAAAAAAAAGATCCAAAGGAAAATCTTCCTCAAGAAATTGAACATCTGGCTTTTGCGCTTGCTGGAGAATGGACAAGCCGTGACTGGCGAGAAAAAGCAGTCAAGGTAGATTTTTATCAGGCAAAGGGCATATTGGAAGATTTATTCAATCGGTTAAATATAGCAAATCAAATTAGCTATCAGGCGACTAGTGAAATTAAGGAGATGCATCCAGGACGCTGTGCAGCCATTCTACTTAACGGAGAAAAAATTGGCTTTGTCGGTCAAGTACATCCCAAAGTAGCTAAAAAATATGAGATAATTGAAACCTATGTGGCTGAGCTGGATTTAACTACACTTCTAAGTGCAGAAAGTAACTTTACTTATACTCCAGTGACCAGGTATCCGACAGTAAGTCGTGATATAGCTATGGTAGTTAAAGAAGAAATCGATAACCAGACTTTAGTTCAGACAATAAAAAAAGCAGCAGGTAAATACTTACATGATGTTACTCTATTTGATGTCTATCAAGGGAAGAATATTGCCAGAGATTATAAGTCAATGGCTTACGGTCTAACTTTTGGCGATCCTAACGCAACTTTGACAGATGAACAGGTCAATAAAGCAATGAGTAAAGTTGAAAAAGCTTTAACTGAAAATTTAGCTGCTACCATAAGATAAATTTGATAAAACAGAAGACATGATTATTGAAAAAGTAATCTTGTCTTTTGTTTTTTTCAAATTTTACTTTTCAAAAATAAAATTCTTCGTTATGATAGATAAAAGAACATAAAGTTTATTAAAATCATGGAGGCGTTGACAAATGGAAAGAAAAAAGACTTTGCTGATGATCGTGGACTATCAAGAGCGTTTAGTACCCAGTATCTATAATCATCAAAAGATCCTGGCTAAAGCAAAGCAGGTGATTCAGGCTTTTGAGGTCTTTGGTATACCCATGATCGTGACTGAACAATATCCTAAAGGTTTAGGTCCGACAGTAGCTCAAATCAAAGATTGTCTGAATAATGAAGTACCGATTTTTGACAAAATGACATTTTCTGCTTATCTGGCTGAAATTCAAACGCTGTTAAAAGAAAAACAGATAGAAGATGTGATTTTAATTGGTATGGAAACTCATGTTTGCGTCTATCAGACCACCAGAGAGCTAATTGAAGATGGTTATCGGGTTCATATCGTTCAAGATGCAATTAGTTCTAGAACGGCAGAAAATGCTGAAAGTGGTTTTGCCATGATGCGTGATTTAGGAGCAAGTATCACAAATTCAGAAGCCCTCATTTATGAGATCATGAAAGTAGCAGGTACCGATGAATTCAAAAAAATTCTGAAAATCGTTAAATAAAAAACTATGTTTAAAAGACCATAAAAATATAGTACAATGATAAAGTGTTTAAATTTAATAGGGTGTGAAAGCATTGAAGGAGCGAAAAGTAGTGGAACGAACAGTAGGTACAATTACAAGAGGATTACGTTGTCCGATTATAAATAAAGGAGATAAGATTGAAGATATTGTCATTGAAAGTGTATTGCAGGCAGCCGGAACAGCAAAATTTGCCGTACAAGATCAAGACATTGTCGCAATTACCGAATCTATCATTGCCCGTGCGCAAGGAAACTATGCGAGTATCGATCAGATTGCTGAAGATATTGAAACAAAATTCGGTAAAGAAACAATCGGAGTTACCTTTCCTATTTTAAGTCGTAATCGTTTTTCAAATTGTCTGCGAGGGATCGCTCGTGGTGCGAAAAAGATCGTTTTAATGCTTAGCTATCCTTCAGATGAAGTAGGTAATCATCTGATTTCTTTAGATGCTTTAGATGAAAAAGGTGTCAATCCATGGACAGATGTATTAACAGAAGAGATGTTTAGAGATTTATTTGGTCATCATAAACATCGCTTTACTGGTGTAGATTATATTGATTATTATAAAAAACTGATCACATCAGAAGGAGCTGAATGTGAGGTTATTTTTTCACAAAAGCCTAAAACTATTTTAAAATATACAAAGAATGTCCTGACTTGTGACATTCATACACGCTATCGGACAAAACGTATTTTAGAAAAAAATGGAGCAAAAAAAGTAAATACTTTAGACGATATTTTATCTGAATCAGTGAGCGGTAGCGGTTTTAATGAACAATATGGTTTATTAGGTTCAAATAAATCAACAGAAAATGCAGTTAAACTCTTCCCGCGTAATTGCCAACCTGTAGTAGATAGTATTCAGATGCAGTTAAAAAAGGAAACAGGAAAACAAATTGAAGTCATGGTTTATGGCGATGGAGCTTTTAAAGATCCGGTGGGTAAAATTTGGGAGTTAGCAGATCCGGTTGTTTCACCAGCCTATACTGCAGGATTAAACGGTACTCCAAATGAAGTCAAGTTAAAATATCTGGCAGATAATAACTTTTCTGATTTACGTGGAACTGCTTTAGAAGCAGCAATCAAAAAACAAATTAATGAAAAAGATGAAGACCTGACTGGTTCAATGGAAGCACAAGGGACAACTCCTCGGCGTTTAACTGACTTGATCGGCTCTTTGGCAGATTTAACTTCTGGCAGTGGAGATAAGGGTACACCGATTGTTTATATCCAAGGTTATTTCGATAATTTTACCAAATAAAGTACTGGTCTATCTTTTAAATGAGTCTATTAAAAAACAAGGACAGCGAAATATAAAATTTCGCTGTCCTTTTTAATTATCGTAGTTCTGATTATCTAAAATAATTGATCCCCATGGCAGTTTTTACTTCATCTAAGGTCTGTGCAGCTACTTTTTGTGCAGCTAAACTGCCATTTTGCAGCATTTCCATGACTGCTTGCGGCTCTTTAGCCATTTCTTCACGACGTTTGCGGATAGGACTTAGTTCTTGCTCCAAAACATCGATCAAATAACGCTTGATTTTTACATCGCCCAGCCCGCCTTCTTGATAGTGTTCTTTTAGCTGCGTAACATAATTCTTATCTTCAGCGAAGACATCAAGGTAAGTAAAGACCATATTTCCTTCAACTTTACCGGGATCAGCTACATGAATATGATCAGGATCAGTAAACATGCTCATTACTTTTTTCTCGACAGTATCCATAGAATCGGCCAAGTAAATGCCATTGTTCAAAGATTTGCTCATTTTTCCATTGCCATCAATGCCAGGCAAGCGGCCCATACCTTTAGCTGGAAAAACACCTTTGGGATTAACCAGCACTTGATCATAGGTTGAATTAAAAGAATGAACGATTTCTTGGGTTTGTTCTAACATCGGTTTCTGATCTTCGCCAACGGGTACTAAATTAGCCTTAAAAGCAGTGATGTCAGAGGCTTGCGATACCGGATAAATGAAAAATCCGGTAGGTACACCTTCACCAAAATTTTTTTGTTCGATCTCACTTTTTACGGTCGGGTTACGGCGCACTCGTCCGACACTAACTAAATTTAAATAATACATGGTCAGTTCTGAAAGTTCAGGAATTTGTGATTGAATAAAAATGACTGATTTTTTTGGGTTAAGACCAACTGCTAGATAATCTAAGGCCACTTGTAAGACGTTACTAGAAACTTTTTTAGGATTTTTCGCGTTGTCTGTCAGAGCTTGGATATCTGCAATCATAATATAAAGCTTATTATTCGGATCTTCCTGCATTTTAATTCGAGTTTTTAAAGAGCCGACGTAATGTCCTAAGTGTAATTTTCCGGTAGGACGGTCGCCTGTAAGAATGGTATTCACATTATTCACCTTTTCTAAATAGATTCTATAGTTATCTTACCTTTTTTTAAGTTAGGATACAAACTAAATTTTATTTCTAACATTATATAACATATACATGTCACATAACTTACAAACTATTTCTCTTTTAAAAATAATTCTTTACAAATACTAAAATAAATGATTATAATATTTATTAAGCGTTTATTAGAATATTATAAGAAATAATGGATAGAAAAGAGGTAGTAATTATGGCTATGATTGAATTTAAAGAGGTTGAAAAGTATTATGGTAATTTTCATGCCTTAAAAAACATTAATCTTTCCTTTGAAAAAGGAGAGGTGGTAGTAGTGATCGGTCCATCTGGTTCAGGAAAAAGTACTTTGTTACGCACAATTAACGGGTTAGAAACTATTACATCAGGAAAATTACTGATCAATGACCAGGATATCCGTGGTAAGAGTACGAAACTAACAGAGATTCGTAAAAATGTTGGTATGGTTTTTCAGCATTTTAATCTTTATCCTAATAAAACGGTTATTGAGAATATCACTTTAGCGCCTATAAAAGTTTTAAAGAAAGACCAGAAGGAAGCGGATGATATTGCCCAGGCTTTACTTGAGCAAGTAGGAATGCTTGATAAAAAGGATTCTTATCCTGCTCAACTTTCTGGTGGTCAGCAACAGCGTGTGGCAATTGCAAGAGGGTTGGCGATGCAGCCGGAAATGCTTTTATTCGACGAACCAACTTCAGCATTGGATCCAGAGATGATCGGTGATGTATTAGACGTTATGAAGATTTTGGCCAATGATGGTATGTCTATGATCGTTGTTACTCATGAAATGAACTTTGCCAAAGAAGTCGCAGATCGAGTGGTTTTTATGGCGGATGGTCAGGTACTTGAAGAAAGTCGTGATGTGGAATCTTTCTTTGCCAAACCAAAAGACGAACGTGCTCAACAGTTTATCAGTAAAGTGGTAAATCACTGAGTAATTCTAATGAGAAGGAGGAAGTCGGATGTCTAGGAAAAAAATTATTTCTTTTCTATTAATTTTTACTGCCTTAGTCACTTTATCGTCTTGCAAGTCAAAAAGTGTCGCTGATCGTGACGTATTGGCTGAAAGCAAAAAGTCCAATGAAATTGTCTGGGGAGTTAAAAATGATACTCGTTTATTTGGAATGATGGATATTGCTTCGCGCGAAGTAAAAGGTTTTGATATCGATATTGCCAAAGCAATTACTGAAAAAATACTGGGTCGTGATGGACACGCTAATTTTGTTGAAGTAACTTCAAAAACGCGTATTCCTTTGCTTAAAAATGGTAATATTAATGCTATTATTGCAACTATGACGATCTCTGAAGAAAGAAAAAAAGAGGCTGATTTTTCAGATGTTTATTTTGATGCGGGACAGTCATTATTAGTTAAAAAAGGAAGTCCAATTAAAGATGTTTCTTCAATCAAACCCAATATGACGATATTAGCAGTTAAAGGCTCCACTTCTGCTCAAAATATCCGCGAACATTCGCCAAAAGCTAAGGTGCTGGAGTTAGAAAACTATGCTGAGGCGTTTACCGCCCTGCAAGCGGGTCAGGGTGAGGCTGTTACAACCGATAATGCCATCTTGCTCGGGATGGCTAGTGAAAACAAGAACTATGAACTCGTAGGTGGTACTTTTACGAATGAACCCTATGGAATCGCAATTGATAAGAATCAGGAAAATTTTTTGCAAGCAGTTAACCAGGCTTTAAAAGAAATGCATGAAGACGGGACTTATGATGAAATTTATCAAAAATGGTTTCCTGATGATGATGAAGGACGAGTAAAAGAATAAGGAGGTATAGCATGTTAGAACTTTTTCAAAATAACTCGAGTCTATTTTTAGAAGGCTTTAAAATTACAATTTTTTCGAGTTTATTAGCATTATTTTTTAGCTTAGTGATCGGCACTTTGATGGCCATCTTTCAATTATCATCTAATAAGATCGTGAAAGGACTTGCCAAAGCCTACGTGGAATTTTTCCGTAATATACCATTACTTATAATCGTAATGTTTTTTTATGTTGTTTTGCCACTTTATGGTTTGGCTTTTACTGGTTTTCAGGCTGGAACTATCGGTTTGACGATTTATACCTCAGCTTTCATTGCTGAAACTGTACGTTCGGGAATTCAGACGGTTCCAACAGGGCAGATGGAAGCAGCCTTGTCTTCGGGCTTTACTTATGTTCAGTCCCTGCAATATATTATCTTGCCTCAGGCTTTTAAAATCGTTATTCCTCCACTAGGTGGTCAGTTCATTAATCTGATTAAAAATTCCTCCATCCTGGCTATGGTAGCAGGTCTTGATTTGATGTACCAGGGAGATCTGGTGGCCAGTACGACCTTTATTACTTTTGATACTTACATCATTGTGGGAATTTTTTATCTTATCCTAACTTTGCCATTGTCTTATCTGATGAGTCATCTTGAAAAAAGCTGGGACGTCTAATAGAAAGGGGAGCTATCATTTATGGATTTTTCAGGAGCATTTTCTTTTATTAATTTACGCTTCATCTTGGATGGTTTACAGGTTACTGTCTCAGTTGCTGCGATTTCAATCGTATTCAGTTTTTTGATCGGTGCTCTAGCTGGGACCATACGTTTTGCCAAGATCCCGTTATTATCAAAAATTGTGGGTGTTGTGGTAGATATTATTCGTAACCTACCTTTACTTTTGATTATTTTCTTCACCTATTTTGCTTTACCGCAAATCGGGATACGCTTTGATATTTTCTGGTCGGCCGTAGTAGCACTAACTATCTTTGAAAGTGCCATGTTGTCAGAAATTTTTCGGGCGGGGCTAAAAGCGGTCCCTGAAGGACAGATGGAAGCGGGCCTATCTACAGGTTTGTCTTATCTGCAGACGATGCTGATCATTGTGATCCCGCAGGCTTTTCGTTCAATGATACCAGCTATTGTCAGCCAGCTGATTTCTCTTGTTAAAGACACTTCATTAGCTGTGATCATTTCTTTACCGGAGTTAACACACAATGCTAAAATTATTTATGGGCAAAATACCAATTATGTCATTCCGATGTTCGTGGTGATGACCATTAGTTACTTCCTGATTTGCTATCTATTGTCTATCTTATCGAATTACCTGGAAACTAGACGATATAAATATTAAACGAAAAAGTCACTTTAAAAAGGTGGCTTTTTAAATTATAAAGGCCGTATATCTTTTTTGATCAACTAGGAAATAATTTCTGCTGAAAAATTAACAGAGTTTCATTTAAAGTACGTATATTATGCTAGCAATCAACGGAGTTGCGATAAAAGTACGTACATTATGCTAGCAATTAACGGAGTTACAAAAAAAGTACGTACATTATTTTATGATATTAAAGAAAAAGGAGGGCAAACGTAAATTTGAAGCCAGGCTAGTAACTCATATTTTTAACGGATGATACTTGCTATTTTTGTAAAAAAGTGGAAAATAACACATAGATGTTCAAATAAAGGATGAAATTTATGAAAAAACGGCCCATTGGTTTTATTGATTCAGGAGTTGGCGGTTTAACTGTGGTAAAAGAGGCCCTCAGACAATTGCCAAATGAACAGCTTGTTTATTTAGGAGACACGGCACGTTGTCCTTATGGACCAAGACCTAAAGAGCAGGTGATCACATTTACCTGGCAGATGACCCGCTTTTTATTAAGTAAGAATATTAAAATGCTTGTGATTGCCTGTAATACGGCAACAGCGGTAGCTTTAGATCAAATTAAGCAAGAGCTGGACATTCCAGTTGTAGGAGTCATTTTACCGGGAACTAGAGCAGCGGTTAAGACAACTAAAAACAATCGTGTAGGAGTTATCGGTACGATTGGAACGATCAAAAGCCAGTCTTATAAAAAGGCTATTGAAGAAAAACTTCCAACTGCTAATGTGATAAGTCTAGCTTGTCCTAAATTTGTTCCCATCGTAGAAAGTGATCAATTTGAATCACCTGTTGCCAAGAAAATTATTTATGCAACGCTCCGACCTTTAAAGGATAAGAAATTAGACACCTTAATTTTAGGCTGTACTCATTACCCTTTATTAAAACCTATTATTCAAAATGTGATGGGTGAAGAAGTGACACTGATCGATTCAGGGGCAGAAACAGTGAGCGAACTGAGTGTTTTATTAGATTATTTTAATATTGCTGAACGATCGCAAAAAAGTAAAGAAAAAAATGTCTTTTATACTACTGGGTCCAGCCGT
>DATGVB010000056.1:0-6736 GCA_035300805.1 Tetragenococcus sp.
CGGTATGGATCCATCCATGATGGGCGGCATGATGTAATATTTTCTCGACAAATCCTCTGATATTGAGGATTTGTCTTTTTTTTTTTTACTATAAGGAAGACAGATGTAAAGTTTTCCTTCCTTAAAGCATTTTGCGGCTACAAGTTAGTCAAAGTAGTAGCCATAAATAAAAAGGGTTAAGTATTTATCGGGTCGTCTAGCCGATTAAAGTGGCAAAAGAGCGTGCGAATAAAATCAGATATAGCAATATGATACTCAGTTCACAACTACGTTAAAAAAGGAACAAACTTTTTAAATTAACTGATCTGTTTTTTTAATTTGTGATAGAATATAACTGTCAAGACAGTTTTATCACAATAAGGAAAGCTTTTTTAATACAATTTGAAATGATTTTTGTTATAATTAAGTAAGTAAATTTGAGGGAGCATTAGGAAATGAATAAAACGTATGAAGACGACAGTTTTACCTTGCACACCGATTTATATCAAATTAACATGATGGAAACTTATTGGGAATTAGGCAGAGCAGATTTAAATGCAGTTTTTGAGGTCTATTTCCGTAAAATGCCATTCAATAATGGCTATGCAGTTTTTGCTGGTCTTGAAAGGATCATCGATTACTTAAATAATCTATCCTTTACTGAGTCTGACCTAGACTATTTACGAGCGACTGAGGATTATCCTGAAGGCTTTTTAGAATATTTAAGAAATTTCAAGTTCGCTTGTAGTGTCCGATCAGCTAAAGAGGGCGACTTAGTTTTTGCGAATGAGCCGATTGTTCAGGTAGAAGGCCCTTTGGCGCATTGCCAATTGGTAGAAACAGCTCTATTAAATGCAGTAAATTTTCAGACGCTGATTGCAACTAAAGCAGCCCGGATCAAATCAGTGATAGGTGATGATCCATTGTTAGAATTTGGTTCCCGTCGTGCTCAAGAGTTCGATGCAGCCGTTTGGGGGACGCGCGCGGCTTATATCGGTGGAGCAGATGCAACAAGCAATGTGCGTGCAGGTAAGATTTTTGGCATTCCTGACAGTGGGACTCATGCTCATTCTTTGATTCAATCCTATGGTAATGACTATGATGGCTTTATGGCTTATGCTAAAACCCATCGAGACTGTGTTTTTCTAGTAGATACTTATGACACTTTAAGATCCGGAGTTCCTAATGCAATTAAAGTGGCTCAAGAAATGGGTGATAAAATCAACTTTCAAGGAGTGCGGATTGATAGTGGCGATATGGCCTATATTTCTAAAAAGGTCCGCGAACAGTTGGATGAAGCTGGTTTTTCTAATGCTAAAATATACGCTTCTAATGATCTGGATGAAGCGACTATCTTAAGTTTAAAAATGCAAAAAGCTAAAATTGATGTTTGGGGTGTAGGAACCAAGCTGATCACAGCTTACGACCAACCAGCCTTAGGTGCGGTTTATAAGTTAGTTTCAATTGAAAATGAACATGGCCAGATGGTAGATACGATCAAATTATCTAGTAATGCTGAAAAAGTGACAACACCTGGAAAAAAACAAGTTTGGCGGATCACGCGAAATTCAGATGGTAAATCACAAGGAGACTATGTGACTTTATGGAATGAAAATCCGAAAAAGCAAGAAAGCATTTATATGTTTCACCCAGTTCATACTTATATAAATAAAACAGTAACTGATTTTACTGCGCGGATTTTGTTGCATGATATTTTTGACCATGGTAAGCTAGTTTATGAATTGCCACATTTAGATGTAATTAAAGGCTATGCGCAGGAGTGTTTAGATTCATTATGGGAAGAATATAAGCGTGACTTGAATCCACAACCCTATCCAGTTGACTTATCACAAGACTGCTGGAATCATAAAATGAGGATTTTAAATAAGGTCCACAAGCAAGTAGAACAAGTGGATTTCTAAGATTTGGAGGAATCTTATGAGTTTACAAACGGAGATCATCCATGAACTGGGTGTAAAACCAGAGATTGATGCACAAGCAGAAATTCGTAAAAGTATTGATTTTTTGAAAGCATATTTATTGAAACATCCCTTTTTAAAAACATTTATATTAGGGATCAGCGGTGGGCAAGATTCTTCTTTAGCTGGTCGACTGGCTCAAATGGCAATGGAAGAGATGCGGCAGGAAACTGGGAATTCAGACTACCATTTTATTGCCATTCGTCTACCTTATGGTGATCAGGCAGATGAAGAAGATGCAAAATTAGCTTTAGATTTTATTCAGCCAGATACGCAAATTCGAATTGATATCAAAGCAGCTGTTGATGCCCAAGTAGTAGCTTTAGAAGAAGTGGGCATGACTATTTCAGATTTTAATAAAGGCAATATAAAGGCTCGACAACGAATGATTGCTCAATATGCTGTAGCTGGTGAATTTGCTGGTGCTGTAGTAGGTACAGACCATGCGGCTGAAAACGTCACGGCCTTTTTTACCAAATTTGGTGATGGCGCAGCTGATATTGTCCCTCTCTTTCGTCTGGATAAACGACAAGGGAAACAGTTATTGCAAGCTTTAGAGGCACCTTCTGAATTATATAATAAAATTCCGACAGCTGATTTAGAAGATGATCATCCTTTATTGGGCGATGAAGAAGCTTTAGGTGTAAGTTATCAAGAAATTGATGATTATCTGGAAGGCAGAAAAGTTTCTCCTGCAGCACAGGCAACTATTGAAAAATGGTGGTTAAAAGGACAGCACAAGCGTCACTTGCCGATTTCGATTTTTGATGATTTTTGGAAGTAAGTAAAGCAAAGGAGTCAGTTGTTGATGGCTCCTTTATTTTAATTAGTTGAGTATGTTGATAGCTATGGGAAAACGATTTTTGTTTTCTCTTTTTTAATTGGTAAGGTGGGTTGGATGAGAAAGAAACATAGGATCATTATCAAAGCAGCAGCAATCATTTTAGCTATTATTTTTAGTAATCTTTTTTTACAGTGGTGTCAAAATCAGTTATCAGCTGATTTAGCCTTGAAATTTGCTTTTTCTTGGCATACTGAAAAGTTTTTCTTGGGTAGTCTGGTTTTATTGACGCTCTTTATCTTCTTGTGTAGCCTATTCGGTTCGCTGTTAGCAGGCAGTAGTTTGTATGCTGTAGTTATTGGCGGTTTAGGTTTGGCGACTTATCTGAAGATGAAATACCGTATGGAGCCCATTTATCCAGATGATTTGAAAATGATCAGTCAGTTAGGCTTTTTTAAAGAAGTACTTGGACTACCTTTCTTTTTTCTGATAATAGTAGTACTAGTCGGTTTGCTGGTTCTGATTGGTTATCAGTTTTATCGTAGTTTCTTTTTAGCTAAGAAAAAACAAGTCGGTCGTGTTTTGTTATTAGTCGTCAGTGTGTTAAGTCTGTTTTATATCAGCTATTTCAATAATGAAAATAATTTATTACGTAAAGCTTATAATAAGACAGCACTATGGATCCCATATTCACAAAAAATGAATTATTACAATACTGGCTTTGTAGGGGGATTTTTATATAATTTACGTGTTAAAGCTATGGAAGAGCCTGCGGGTTATTCAAAAAAAGAGATACAAAAGATTGTTAATAAATATCAACAGGGATTAGCGGATCCCTCTGTAAAAGCAAAAGAGAAGCCAAATATTGTTTACGTAATGAGTGAAAGTTTTTCCGATTCTGCTCATTTAAAAGGTCTAACGATTACCGGAGAGCCTTTGAAAGATTACTATGCAGTTGCTGATCAGACATATAGCGGCAAGATGCTGTCCCAGAATTATGGTGGGGGGACAGCTAATATCGAGTTTTCAGCTTTGACGGGTTTTTCACTGTCTTTACTCACACCGCAAATGACCTCTCCTTATACCATGTTAGTCCCTAAGATGACTGAGCTGCCCTCGCTGGTTTCTTTGACTGCTCAAAGGGGGTATCAGACAACAGCTATTCATCCGTATGATACTTCCATGTATAAAAGAAAAGATGTCTATCAGGTAATGGGATTTGATCATTTTATCGATCAGGATACGATTGCCTACACTGATAAAATTGATCAGAATCCTTATATTTCAGATAAAGCAGCCTACCAGCAAGTAATGGATATCTTAGAGAAAAAAGATCAACCGCAAATGATCCATCTAGTTACTATGCAAACACATATGCCTTATGAGGGCAAGTATCAGAAGCTTAGTTATAAGGTACACGGAGAAGCAAATACAAACAGTCTTGAAAACTATCTGCAAGATATTTCTTATAGTGCCAAAGCGCTTAAAAATTTCATTCAGGAAGTTGAAAGTTTACCGGAAAGAACGCTCATTGTATTTTGGGGAGATCATTTACCGGGAATTTATTCAGATGAAATACAGGCGCAAAATTCCAAGACAGACTTGCGGCAGACCCAGTTTTTAATGGTAGATTCTAAAAATAAATGGGATCATCAGGAAAATCAAGTGCTCAGTCCCACTTATTTTGCACCTCTTTTAATGGAAAAAGCTGATTTAGCATTGACGCCTTATTATGCATTATTACTTGATTTACATCAGGAGCTGCCAGCTTTTGAGCGTAAGATGTATTTCATTGAGGGGGATTGGCATAAAGAATTAGCCTTAGATAAACAACAAGAAAAAATTTACCATGATTATCAGTTGATTCAATATGATATATTGCAAGGCGAGCAATATTCCCTGAAGATGGATTTTTTTGAATAAGATGTTTCACGAAAGCTGTTATTAAAGCTGCCTTAATTGTGAAACTTTCAAATACAAAAATGATTGTGGAAAACCAGTTTTGGTTATAAGTAATGCTTTGATTTTGCTGCTAAGAATTAAGCTTTTATAAACAATAAACGTATTCCCTGAAATTTCGAGGAATACGTTTATTGTTGTTCAGCTTATTATTTGGTCTATTTTTCGGCAATATCACGTAAAGCTTGTTGAGCAGCTACATTGATGATATTCCAAGGACGATCAAAATCAGGCTGGAAGAAGAAGTCGGCATAAGCAAGATCGTCTAAAGTCAATTTTGCTTGTAATGCTAAGGAAATTACGTTCATATTTTGCGTCACGTCTGCTTTAGACATGATTTGTGCTCCTAAAACACGTTTGCTAGTCGGATCATAAGTGAGTTTGAAATAAACTTTTGCATTGCCATGTTTTTCTGCTACAAATGGCGGGCGATAGCTATCTGTCACAAAGGTCGACATGGTATCTGCTACTCCACAGGCACTTGCTGTACCTTCTTTGACACCGGTTGAAGCAAATTTATAATCAAATAAAGAAAGAGCACTGGAACCTGACACACTAGGAACTACCTTTTTATCGCCGAGCGCATTTTTAGCTGCAAAACGTCCTTGTCGACGGGCATTAGTTGCCAGAGCGATTCGTGCTGATGCGCCGTCAGTAGGAGCAAATTTCACTAAAGTAGCATCCCCAACGGCATAAACATCAGGAGCACTTGTTTGCAAATAATCATCAATTTCAATTAAGCCTTTGTCAGAAAGGTCAACGGTTCCATCTAACCATTTAGTATTTGGTTTGATCCCAGCAGCGACGATGACTAGATCAGCCGGATAAGCGGCCTGATCAGTCACTACTTTAGTGACTTTTCCTGCTTTGCCTTCAAAACGTTTAATATTCTGACCGGCAGCTGCTGTAACATTATTTTTTTCCATTTCTCTGGTTAAAATATCAGTAAATTCTACATCAAGATAAGTATTCAACATTCTTGGCAGGATATCGATCACGGTTACGTGCATGCCAGCATTGGCAAAGGCTTCTGCTGCTTCGATACCAATATAACCGGAACCTACAACAACAACATCTTTAACCACAGGATCAACAGTTTTCTGTTTTAGCTTAATGGCCCAATCACGTCCGCGCATCGCATAGACATTTTCTAAATCAGAACCTTCAATAGGTAATACAGCAGGAACAGCACCAGGACTTAAAATCAGTTTGTCATAAGTCTCCTCACGCTTGGAATCGTCACGATGATTTACTACCTGAACGGTATGTTTGTCAGGATCGATGGCAGTGATTTCTTGTTCTACAAAGACATCTACTCCTTTAGCCCTCATTTCTTCTGCAGAAGAATAGCTGACATCATTTACATTTTTCACATAGCCTTCTAAATATAATTGCATACCACAGGATAAGAAAGAAATAAAGTCACCTTTTTCATACCATTGAATTTCTGTATCTGGTGCGTCCATTAAAATTTCTCGTACTGCTTCATAACCACCGTGGGATGAACCTACAACAATAATTTTCATGTAATACTTACCTCCAAAATTTAATTTTATAAAAGCCTCTATAACACACGATATAACATAACTAATTCTCTAGCAAATAATCTGTTTATCGAACATAAATAAAGTTTAGAGAGATGAATTTTTTCACCAAGTTTCAGTATTCGTCAGCTGGTCACGGACAAAACTAGCGATTTGTGCTAATTTGTCAGAAACTACTTTTTTACGGGTGATGAAATAAAGTTTACGTTGGCCAAAAGCGTCTATTTTTTGAAAAGGGATCGAGTCATCGACGGCTAAACGTGAAATAATGGTCTTGCCAACCTGATGTTTTAATAAAGCTAAAACCATCTCATGATTGTAAGTACGAATAAAATTAGGTGAGAGATTATTATATTTTAAATAGTTTTCATTGATAAAGCCTAAAGGAGAGTTACTTTCTGGTAAAAGCCAATACTCAGAATCAGGCTCGCCTGCTAAGACCAGCTGATCTTCAGAAATCACAAAACGATCGATCAGTTCACTACGCTCGGGTG
>DATGVB010000057.1:0-8285 GCA_035300805.1 Tetragenococcus sp.
GTTTTTCCAATTCCCATCGGTGCTTCTAAAATAAAAACACCCGGATCTTCCGTTTTTTCTATTACATTTGACAAAGTTTTCTGAATATTATTTGGTTTAAAATCAAAACGTTGTGAGTATAATTCTTGTGAATCTAAATAAGATACCGGATCCCAAGGGAAACTTTTGAACCATTTTTTCCATCCATTCAAAAAACGGGTTTCTTGATCTTCGACATTTAGACTATCAATATCTAATAAGGGAAAATAATCTTCATTACTTGCGATCCAGTCAGCCATGATTAATAAACCAGATAAAATGACCTGACCTGTTTGTGTTATTTTTGGTAAATCGCTTACTTTTTTAAAACCGGCAGACTCTAAAGCCCATTGAAAAATTTCCTTTTGAACTTTTTCCCACTTCTGATAAACTGGAGAATCAACAAACTCCTCTTGAAAATAGTTCTCCAGATAGGAGGACTGATCTTTATATTGCCATTTGTTATCTAACGGTTTACCGTGATGTCCTCCGATGATAGAAGCGATATCATCATTGACTCCATACCAAAATAGCAAAGTCTCTCCTGCTAAAGCATGATGACTTTTATTTGGGCTAGGAAATTTTACGTTTGAGATATCAGTAAAGCCATCCCTTTCCAATCGTTCAAGTAACCGAATATCTAAGTCATTGGAATTTGCAAAACTTTGTTTGATCTGAAAAACAGGGGTAGCCTTCGCAATATCGTGTACTGCACCTAAAAACTCTATCAATTGTTTTGCTGTTTCTTCATCAGGCTCATCCAAACAATTGCTTATAAGTTCTTTTTGACCTTTATTCAACCAAAGTTCCCATAACCTACCAGAAACTTGGTAAGTATCATATAAATGTTGCTCCAAGGGCAACCACCACTCGCGTCCATCTTTCTCCGTTTTTTTAGCCCATAAATAAGGATTTACATCTGACAAGCCATCACTTCCATTTATTTCTTATTATCATAATGATAGTATAACATGTTTTTTAAAAAAATTTCGAGTTAGCCCAAAATCTTTTGATTCGAAAAAAATCATTTATCTGGCTTCATTTTACACATGACTTATCTCACTTTGATAACGTTCGCTGAGTCAGCATTAACACCATATTCTGCCAGTACTTCAATAACAGTGTCTAATAAAGTTAATTATAGTCACTCCAAGTTCTTTCCTGCACTAATAATTCCATTGTCGCCAAATTCTATTTAAGTTAGAGTTTAAAACCAGGCATATGCAAAGTCGTAACAACTGCTGATGTCTTACGAATCAAACAATTGGAACGTTTTTGTTATACAATCGTCGACCAAGCCTCCGATATCAAACGGAGAATCATTTGTCATGTACAAAAATGCCATCACAATCTTTCTTTTTGACCAACTTTTTGTTTACTTTTTACTTGACCTTTTTATAGCTGGCTTTATAGTTAAAAAAACTCCTTGAAATGATTGAATCTACAATCATTTCAAGGAGTTTCATTTTTAATATTATGCTTGTGCTTTTGGTAAAATATTCTCAACTTCTGCATGTGGTCTTGGGATGACATGTACAGAAAGTAGCTCACCTACACGTTCGGCTGCGGCAGCACCTGCATCTGTTGCTGCTTTGACTGCGCCGACATCGCCGCGGACCATCACTGTGACGATCCCGCCACCGACAAATTCTTTCCCGATTAACGTAACATTCGCTGCCTTGACCATTGCATCGGCTGCTTCGATAGAACCTACAAATCCTTTTGTTTCGATCATTCCAAGTGCATCAGACTTCATTATAATTTCCTCCTTAAAGTATGTTACTATTTATTAATAATAATTTTAGTACCTGGTTTCACGCCAAGAGCATTGGCTTCTTCTGTATCAATGTGACATTCTAAACCAGAATTTTCCTTGGCACGTACGATCACATTATTCAATATTCCACCACGTTCACCCATAAATTCGATTGATACGGATTGTCCGTCTGTGACTCCGAATCGCTGTGCTTCTTGTGGCAGCATGTGGATATGACGTTTGGCAACAATCACTCCTTCAGTGAGTTCAACAGAACCCTTGGGGCCTACCACTGTCATGCCTGGTGTATTTTCCAGATGACCCGACAAACGTAATTCTCCTCTTACACCCAATTTAAAAGTATCACTTTGTAAAATTTCCACCTGACTTTGCTCACGAATGGGTCCTAAAATGCGTACCTTTGAGATACAACCTTTTGGTCCGCACAACATAACTGTTTCTTTGCAGGCATACTGTCCAGGTTGAGATAGATCTTTTAACGGAGTCAACTGATAGTTCTCCCCGAAAAGTTTATTCAAATCGACTTGAGACAGGTGAATATGCCGGTTAGAAATACCTACTGGGATCGAATGATCTGAGGCTGGTTGACTTTTTTCAAAATCAGCCGGATCGGAGAGTTGCCGGATTAAAGTGTCTAATAAATCTTCATAATTATTCATAACTTCATTTCTCCCTCTACTCGGCCATATTAGCTAAAACCCCGCGAACAACTTCAGCTAAATTACTTAGCTCTTTATCTGAGAACTCTTTGGCAGTTTCTTTCGACTGACAATCTTCTTCTGAACAAAAGTTTTCCAAATCTGGACAATCAAAAGTCGGATCATTCTGTGCCAAAGTAGTTACATCTTTCAAGCCATAAGCAACTGTTTTAATATTCAGCAGATGCTTGGGTCCGACATTTTCTGAAACCGAGCTTCCACCTAAAGTTCCACAACCTAAGGTAAAGGCAATTGGCAAACCAGTACTAAGACCCGTTCCGCCTTGGCTTCCGCCAGTATTGATCAGAATACGTGAAGCTGGTTTGACACTGAATTTCATTACCATATCATGATCATTAGTATGCATGCTCATGGTATGACCAATGCCATTGTGTAGAAGTTGAACACTAAGATCACAGGCTTCATGCCAGTCCTTAACAACATAAAAAGCTAAAACAGTGGTCAGTTTTTCATATGATAATGGATAACCTTCCCCTACGCCATCTTGATGACCTATTAGCACTTTAGTTCCTTCAGGAATTGTGATTCCGGCACTTTTAGCAATTACTTGCGGTGAACGTCCGACAAATTTAGCATTCATCGCATGACCACCATTTTTGAATAGTAGCTGACAAACTTTTTCAGTTTCTTCGCAAGACATAAAGTAACCGCCTTGTCGTTCAAATTCTTGTACGACTTGGGCTTTATTACTTTCTTCGCAAATAATCGATTGTTCTGAAGCGCAGATCGTACCGTAGTCAAATGTTTCACTGGCAATGATCTTTTCTACGGCGCTTTTGACATCAGCACTTTTTTCAATATAAGCAGGAGAATTTCCGGCCCCTACTCCAATAGCCGGTTTACCTGAACTATAGGCTGCTTTTACCATACCTGGTCCACCAGTTGCAATGATCATGGCAACTTCAGGCGCATGCATCAACTCATTGGTTGATTTCATAGTAACATTGCTAACACAACCAATGATTCCTTCAGGTGCCCCTGCTTCAACAGCTGCTTTATTCATGATATCAGCAGCAGCCTTGGTACAGTTAACAGCCGTTGGATGCGGTGCAAAAACGATAGCATTACGTGATTTAATGGCAATCATTGCCTTGAATAAAACGGTAGAAGTCGGATTTGTTGAAGGAACGATTCCCATCACTAAGCCAACCGGTTCAGCTACCTCAAAAGTATGTTTTTCTTTATTTTCACTAATAACACCCATAGTTTTCTGATTTTTGATTTGTTCATAAAGCAGTGTCGTCGCTGCATGATTTTTATAAGCTTTATCCGGAACTTTACCAAATCCCGTATCTTCCACTGCTTGTTTCGCCAAAGAAACAGCGTATTTTTCGCCGGCTTCTTTCATATTTTTTAGAATCACATCGATTTGATGTTCATCATAAGTTGCAATTTGTTCGGTTGCTTTTTTCCCGGCTTTCGCTAAATTACGGGCTTCTTGAATCGAACATAAATCTTTATCGAATTCTTCCATTGATAAAACTCCCTTATTTTAAATCAATCATTTACTGAAATACTCAATAAGAGTGTTAATCAGCTTCTCTTTACTCATCTTATAAAACTCTTTTTTTGAAACTATCAGATCTTCATGCTTTTTCGCAATAAAACGCAGATCCACTACACGATAGTTAGCTAACTTCTGAGCTGCCTTTTCCTTGTCTTCCTGAATCCACTGAATTACTTTTTCTTCTGTCAATTGATTCGGTAATTCATCTACTACAATCGCTTCATCTTGATCTTCCTTAACTATCAAACCTTCGTCTCTTTTTGCTTCAACGAAAGAATCTTCAACAATTTGTTTTTTTAATGGAGTAAAAAAATCATCGTTAATTTCAGGTCTCGGAATCACATGAGTAGACAACAAGTCATCTCCTAAACGACTAACGGCGCTACTGGCAGCATCAACTGCAGTCTGAACAGCTGCTACATCTCCTGTAATAGTAATCGTAGTCAAGCCACCACCCACACGTTCTTTAGACAGTAGCTTCACTTCAGCAGCTTTTACCATTACATCTGAGGCTTCAATCGCTGCAAGCAAACCATGAACTTCGATTAATCCTAATGCTTTTTGCATACTAAACTCCTTTGCTTGTTAATACCTAGCTAATAATTAGCAGGATAAGTTGCATAGAACATTTTTGCTCTATCAGGGGATTGCCAGGTTACATCACTGCCATTGGGTACAAAGACCGTATCTCCAGCTTTTGCCGTATAAGTTTTACCATCAATAGTGATCTGTAAAGTACCTTCAATAACATAATCAATTTCTTCATAAGTGAGCTTCCAGCCAAATGAGCAATGATCAATATCAAGAAAACCCGCACTTAAATGAGCCTCGTTTCCACTCAAGATTTCTTGGGAAGTTACTTTATTTGCGGCATTTCCTGTATCAAGATGATCCATTCTGACGGAAGATCCATGAACTACCTTTAAACCATTTGCATGTTTATCGGCCAGATAAGGCTGCTTTTGTATAACATCACCTGATAGTAGCTGTTTCAGCAATTCGACCAGCTGATTTTTAGAAATAGACTCTTCAGTCAGCTGGAGGCACGCAGTTTCGTCAAAAATGACTCCCAGTTCATCAGCCAGATCTCTTGCAGAGGGTGTCACAATGGTTTTTTGGTCAACTCCAATTTTTTTTGTGCCTTTTTCGTAAGATTGACGAACATCAGCGGCACAAATCAATTTTTTCATAGACAAACACTCTTTCTCTTCGTTTCTTTAGACTTTAGACTGTTTCACAATTTTCATCAATGATTCCTATTACGCAAGCATCAACAGGAACACTATCATCTTCCAACATACGACGAGCAGCAGAGCCAGTTGTAATAATCACACGATCACCGATTCCTGCACCGATCACATCGCAAACGACCATGCTCTCTCCGTTGCGGGAACCACCAATGATTTTAGCGATCATTAACTTAAGACCATTCAATTTATCAGCTTTACGCGTTGCCCAGACGTTATCAATCAATTTTGCTGTCACCATTCTTTGTTCTGCTCCTTTTCTTTGATCTTTTCGATTGCACTGACTACAGAAGCTGTATCACCAAAGATAGCAAGCATGATCATATTCTGCGGACAACTGCCACGAATATCTTCTACCGTTACTCCGACTGCCTTTTCTGCTACATCAGAAGCACAGACCATCTCGATCAGTTTCCCCTGGACTAGTCCGACGGCATCCGGTTTTCCTAAATCATCGCGCGAACCCTTGCGTCGATTTAAAATAGCTAGGGTATTTTCCCCAGGAGATTTTATAATCCGACATTCCATCTTATTGACCTCCTTTATGATCTGTACAACTTAAAGCAATTCCCAAAGGCGTAGCAAACATCGGGTTGATAGGTTTAAGCGTTGTAATTTTTGTAGTATTTTCAATAACCTTTTCAATTCCAGTTAAACAAGCCGTTCCTCCAACCAAATAGATTGCAGAAACATCAAAACCATCTATTTGACGGGTAATAATTGATGAAATCTTTTCAATTACTGGTTTTAAAACAACCAACAGTTCCTGGTGGTTTTCCTGTTGACGCTTATACAATTCTGCCTGATCAAAAGACATACTATAAGAGCCGGATATAACCAGTGAAAGATGCGTACCACCTGTCGCTTCATCAGCAATTTTGCAGACGTTTCCTTCTTGCATAATAGAGATACCAGTCGTTCCACCGCCAATATCAACAATAACGCCATTTTCAATTTTCAGTAACTGGTTAGCAGCTGTGGGTTCATCTAATACAGATGTCAGTTCAAAACCTGCCGCCTGAACAACATTTTTAATGGCACCAGAATCCAAATCATCAGTATTGGGAGGAATGGCTGCTGCGGCATAAATTAATGTCGTAGCCAGTTTTTCTTCCAGCTCTTCTTTCAGCTGACGGACAATATCAATGGCGCCAATATAGTCGACAACCATACCATCTTTGACTACATCTGCATAACGGTAGGCACCTGCAACGGGTCGTCTATTTTCGTCCAGGACCGCTAATACGACACAAGCAGTCCCCAAATCGACACCTGTATAATATACAGAAGACGGAGTTGTCTTAGGTTTTTTGATTACTTTTTCAAATTCAGCAATAAAGTCATTGCAGGTAGTTAAATTATTCAATACAGTTGTCATCTTGATCTACGCTCCTAATAATTGATCCATCTTTTGTTTTATATAAAGTTCGAGCTGATGTAACTCGCCGACTTTGTCTTCTGACACATTTACTTGTAGTAATTTTATCAGATTAGTTGCTTCTGACAGTTCCAAAAGTAGTTCTCCTTGCTGACTTAATACCTGAATCGCAGTCAATTGAATTTCTTTTTCTTCTAGTTTTTCTACTGAAGGAAAAAATTGACTAAAGTTACTTGTATGTTTGATATCTTTCAACTGTCGAACAAAATCGACAGTTGTATATAACTGCTGACTGAGGTCAAGATTCACCATTTCAGCTAAGCGCATACTCTTTAGTAATTTAATTTCTAGCTGATTCCAGCAATAATCTAGCTTTCCAGTCGTCTCTTTTTGCCTTTTCTGAGCTTTTACTTGTTTGGCTTCAGCAGCTTTGCCAAAAGGAATTTTTCGATCAACTAGAAATTGTCGTCCTCCTGGAGTAAGTCGCTCATCTTCTTGTAGGGTATAAGTGAAAAAAGGATGTTTACGATACTGATCTCTTAAGATACTTTCAGTAATAAATCGCATTAGATCCCTCCTTTACACAACCTCTTATATAGATTTTCCAAGTCTTCTTGAGTGGGAACTCGCGGATTCGTCTTAGTACAACGATCATGCATGGCCTTTTCAGCCATTTCAGGAATAGCTGCAATAAATTCTGTTTCGTTAATTCCTGCATCTGTCACTGTCTTTGGCATATTCAGCTGATCTGCTCTACGTTTGATATTTGCAATCAGACTATGGACAGTGGCTTGAGTTGTTCCAGCCTGAACTCCTAGTAATCTAGCAGCAGCCTCATATTTTATCAGACCCGCTGCTCCGTTTGCCAGATCCAAACCAGCGTTAAAAGCGATCACATGAGGTAATAATAAAGTGATTGCTCTGCCATGCGGAATTCTGAAAGTTCCACCCAAAGCATGAGCCAGACTATGACAAATCCCTAAAGAAGCTTCACTAAATGCCATGCCAGCTAGACAAGAAGCATTATGCACACTTTCACGTCGTTTTGCATCCTGACCATTTCGATAAACTATAGTCAAATCATTCCAGATAACCTTCATAGCTTTTTCGGCACAAGCATCTGAAAACATGGAAGCATCTGTCGAAACATAAGCTTCTAGTGTATGAGCTAGAACATCCATTCCTGTATCTGCTGTAACTTTTTGGGGAACACTCATGGTAAACTGTGCATCTAATAGAGCAATGTCAGGGATCATAGCATCATCCACTAGAGCATATTTGGCAGAATGAACATGATCTGAAATGACTGCAAAAGAAGTCACCTCACTGCCTGTTCCACTGGTTGTGGGAACACATACCAAGCACACTTTACTTTTCTCTGCCATCTGATAGATATGTCGAACAGCCTTAGCGGTATCAATGGCCGATCCACCCCCTAAAGCAATCATGGCATCAGGAGCTAAATCAGCTGCCATTGAAATTGCTTTGGTGACGACTTCAACCGTAGGGTCAGGGACTACTTCAGAAAATACTTTATAGCTGCAGTTTTGCTGCTGCAAAATATCAGTAATTACGTCTACCTTATGTGATTCTGCCATAAAGGGATCACAGATAATCAATACTTTTTTCATATTTAAAT
>DATGVB010000058.1:0-11298 GCA_035300805.1 Tetragenococcus sp.
TGCATCGTATTTGAATTGCGGTTTTCTGTTGACAATTGTGTTAAATCCATTTATTATCACCCATTTTCTTTTAGTTGATTAACCAGCTGATTGGTTTCAATCATACGGTCTTGAATCAGCCCATCCATTTTATCCTGAATCGAGCCTAAATATAAAATATCTGCGACTGCCATGGAAGCATTAACTGAAGAAATCGCTCCAATACGAATTACATGTTCATTATTAGGAACTAAAAGAATCGTACTTGTGACTTCTGCTAAAACTTCATCGTTATTTTTAGTTACTAATATAGTTGGACAGCGCAACTCCTTGGCCTTTTTACAAGGAACTAAAACTTCCTGGGTTTTCCCGCTATAAGAAAAGGCGATCACTACGTCTTTAGCAGTGGCATAGTTGATAAATTCAATATTCATATGGGCATCAAAACTATACATTGTTTTTTTTCCAGCCCGATTTAACTTGTGATACAAATTATAAGCACTTAAAGAGGAAGCACCAATTCCTAAAAGATAGACAGTTTCAGCCTGTTTAATATACTCAATAGCCTCTGACAGTCTCTTTTCGTCCAATATCGCCATTAAATCAGCCATAGTCTGATTGATCAGTAACTCAACTTTACCAGCTAGTTTACTAATTGAATCATCTTTTGAAACAATTGGATCGATCTCACTACTTTTTCCCCAGTTTCCCTGTTCGCCCGCAATATTGATTTTTAATTCCTCAATACCTGAGTAACCTAATTTCTGGCTAAAACGAACTACAGATGAAGGAGAAGTTCCACTTAATATTGCAAATTCTTGAGCCGTATGGTTTAAAAGATAAGTTGGCTGTCGTAAAATAAGGTCTGCAATTTTCTTATTGGTCTTAGAAAAATTGCCATAATCTTGGCGGATCTGCTGCAATATACCCATAGAAACCCCTTCTCTGTCAATCTAAGAAAGTTAAAATCGAAGCATCTGATTCGGACGGGATCATCTGAGCCGTGATTGAAATTCCTTTATCTGACAAACGCTTAACTGTAGCGATATCATCTTCAGTCAAACTAACCGATTTTTTAATATTCTTGCTGCCTTCTTTAGCAGAAATATTACCGACATTAAAAGCTTTCAGAGGGAAACCTTTATCAATCAATTCTGCCATATCTTCAATTGTTTTAGTGATCAGAAATACCTTTTCGTCATCGTACTTGCCATTCAGAGTATTTTCCACAGCTTTTCGTTTTGACAGGATCGATAACTTAACTCCTGCTGGCTTAGCCATTTTTAAGACACTAATTTGCATCTTGTCTTTAACTACTAAATCATTTACTACCATAATTCTTTGTGCTCCGACCATATTGGTCCATACTGTAGCTACTTGCCCGTGGATCAGACGCTCATCTACTCTTGCATGAATAATTGCCATATTTTTTCATCCTCTACTTTTAAATTAGAATAAACCGCCGATCCAGCCTAAAATACCTTGTAAATTCCCCAGGATCATACCTAAGAAAATCAAGACAAAAATCAAACGTGTTGAATTCATTTTCTTTTTACCTAGTAACCAATAAGATAGCATAACAATTGCTAAAGGAACTAAACCTGGTAAAATCTGATCCAGCATTTCCTGAATCGAAAGTTTTACCTCGCCCATCTTATAAGTTAGATCTAACTGATAATTGATTACAGATGGAATCAAACCGCCAACCACAGTCAATCCTAGAATAGCAGCTGCATCAGTAAAGACTTTCATTTTATCAGCAAATTCTGTTGCCACTTTTTTCCCCTGATGATAACCGATCCAGGTAAATTTATAACGTACCCACAAAACTACCAAACAGGCTACTACCGGGATGATCAGACCAAAAGCTTGCCCACTTTGAGCCATATAAGCAGCAATTGAAAAAACAATTGCTCGATAGATTGCAATAAAAATCGTATCACCAACACCGGCAAAAGGTCCCATTAATCCAGTCTTAAGACCGGTGATGGCGGCTTCATCTTGCATGCCGTTTTCTTCTTCAAGACCCATATCTGCACCTATGATCAAATGTGACATAGCTGGTGTTGTGTTAAAAAATCCCAACTGAGTCTGCAAGGCTTTTTTCATTTGTTCTGGATCGTCTCTATAAAGACGTTTTAAAGCAGGCATGATCACATAAGCATAACCTAGTCCCTGCATTTTTTCGTAGTTCCAGCCCCATTGAAAAGCGAATAGATTGCGGACATAAACTTTATCGATATCTTTTTTTGTCAGTTTTTTTACTTCACTCATCGATTTCTACCTCCTCATCGTCATCTTCATAATCATCGCCCATATTAGTTGCAGTAACAGTCTGATTATTATGATTCATTACATAAATGGCGGCTAAAGCTAAACCGACCAAAGCCACTCCTAATACAGAGAAGAATTCTGAGCCGAAAGCCAGTAACACAAAGCCTATAATGAAATATGGCCAGTATTTTTTGATAGGTAAATAGCGCATCAGAATCGCGATCCCCATAGCTGGCAGAATTGCACCGGCAGCTCCAAGTCCATCCATTACCCAATTAGGGATCCAGTCATTGATCAGGTTGACTACTTTCTCACCAAATGACAGACCAATAAAAACCGGGATCACGCGTGATAGACTCCAAGGTAAAATACCCAGAATATTAGCTCTTTCAACGCCCTTATAATCCCCTTTGGCAGCAGCTTTGTCTGCTCGATGCTGAAAGAAGGTATTGGTCATACGACCCAAGATATCGAGTTGCGTCAAAAGCAGACCAATCGGGACAGCCACTCCAATACCATACTTAGCACCTTTATTGGCTAAAATTGCATAAGCTGTTCCCATGATCGCACCTGACAAAAAATCGGGAACGGTTGCTCCACCATATGTGGCAACGCCCAAAGTCATCAGCTGCAGTGTCGCACCAATTGCCAAACCTGTCTGAATGTCTCCCATAACCAGACCCGTAAAGGCAGCAGCAAACAGTGGTGTATACGGCCCAATTTGGATTGAAATTTGATCCAAAACGCCAATGACCGTATACAAACATAAAATAAGAATAATACCAAATGAAATTTGCATTTCTTTCCCTCCTGATAACGTTTTCTTAATACAGTTAAAGTATAGCATGTCAGAAATTATATTTCAATTATTTTATTTTTTATTTTAAAATGAAATATTTTTTCATATAAGAAGATATTCATACTACCTGATTTCTTTACTGACTCAAAGGCACTTACTGTTCGCTTGTGGCTTTCTCCTTTTTGCTCACATATAAAGGCAGGTACTCAGGCAAATAATTAATTGTTAATGGCAACTCTGGACCCTTATCACCATCGATTCGTACGGTGACCTTTTTATTATCCATCGCTTTTAGTTCTATTTTCTGCGGCTGAAAACTCGTAATTTGCTTAGAAACCCGCAATTTTCCCGTGATTGCAAAATACAAATAATCAAAAACTTGCTTAAAATGAATATTATTCAGTAAAGACAGATGCATATGCCCAGGTGACTCTTCATCATAAATAAAGCCAGCTATTGAAGGAGTTGTTGTCACTAGTGCGAACCAAGTTTTAAAGTTCCTTTTTTTGCCATCAATCTTATACTCGATCTGATACGATTTATTTTTGCCGATTTGTTTTAATGCCTGCAAAAGATAAACCAGCAAACCTAAATGTTTTTTATCTTGCTGACGAACTTCATTACCTATATCAGCTAAATTACCAAATGTCAGCGAACTGCCAATGGCCTGGTGATCTTTACATTTAGCGATCCCGACTTCTTTTATTTGAGACTGGTGCAAAATCATATCAAAAGCGGCTGTTGCTTGAGTCGGCAAGTTGTAATAACTAGCAAAATTATTGACTGTTCCAGCCGGAATAATGCCAAAGGGAAGCGGTCGATCTAATTCCACTATCACACTCATAGCTACATTTAGTGTCCCATCACCACCAATTACTAAAAGAGCACCCAAATCCGGCAATACAGCTTTTAAATCACTAATTGATTCTGCTAAAGTGGCACCGCTGATTAAAAGTGCTTGCCCACCATTTTTCTCAATCATCTGTTTACCTAAAAAAGCAACTTTTTCAGATTCTCCTTTACCGGCTTTCTGATTATAAAAAATACCGTATTTCATTGCTATCTCCCCATTCTAGTAAGCACATTATTCAACAGTTGATTTTCAGCCGTAATATCATAGCTTTACTATTCAACCTTATTATAAGCTAAAATCATAAAATTAACCGTCATTATTACTTACTAAAAAGACCTCAGCAAGTTAGTAAAAATGCTGAGGCCAAATTGATCATTATCATAATTCTATGTTCTTGAAAACGGGATTGTCCTTTACTGCAGACAACTGAGGAGTTTTTCTTTCTAACAGATGCAAGTCAGTATTCTTTTTAAAAATTGTCCCCACTTTTTTCCCTTTAACGATATCTAAAATGATCCGCGGATCTTTGCCATTAGCTAAAATCATTGTTTTTCCTGCTAACATGACTTTTTTCGCTGCTTTTAATTTACTGTTCATACCACCTGTTCCCCATTGACTGCCGCACCCGCCTGCTTCTTGCAATAAACTCTCGTCAATGTTCGTGATACAATGATGAAGTTTAGCAGTCTTGTCCTTAGCGGGATTGGCTGAATAAAAACCATCTACATCAGAAAGAACGATCAGTAAATCCGAATCAACCAGCTCATTGACAATAGCAGAAAGTTGGTCATTATCACCAAATTTCGTTAAGCGATCAAGGTTATCAATCGTTACAACGTCATTTTCATTAACAATTGGAATGATTTTCATAGCTAATAACTCTTCTAAAGTATTGGTAACATTTTGCCGACTTTGCGAGTAATCGACAACATCTTTCGTCATTAATACTTGTGCGGTTTGTTGCTGATAGTTTTGAAAATAACGGCAGTAAATATCCATCAATTTGGCTTGACCTACAGCTGCTACTGCTTGTTGAGCGGGAATAGAGCTTGGACGACAGGGTAGATCCAAAGCAATTATTCCAACGCCAATAGCGCCAGATGAAACTAAAATAACTTCTTTTCCTTGTTCTTGTAATTTTGTTAAAGAATAAGCCAGTCCATCAATACTGTTTATATTAATATTTCCGTGTTTATCTATTAAAGAACTAGTTCCCACTTTTACCACAATGCGTTTCGGTTCTGCTTTCATTTTATTCATAACTTTCTATCTTTTTTATACCACGAATTATAATTCCAATAATTCATGAGAAGTACTGATCATGTTTTCATAACCATCTTCAGTGATCAGAATCTGGTCTTCGATTCGTACACCGCCCCAGTTTGGAACGTAGATACCTGGTTCGATCGTTCTTACATTTCCTGCTTCTAATATATCATCATATTGTTCACCAGTATAAGGAAGTTCATGAACAAATAAACCAATTCCATGACCAATATTATTATAGTTATATTTTAAATACTCCGTATCTTTGATCGATTGGATCGAAGCACGATAGATGTCTCTGACTGGACGACCGGCTTTCATCATGGCTAGTGAATCTTCGAGACTTTGTTTTTCCAATTCATATACTTCTTTTTGCTTTTCAGAGGCTTTACCTACGACAACAGTACGCGTCATATCAGAAAGATAGCCGTTAAATTGACAGCCGAAGTCCATTAAAACAAAATCACCATATTCGATAGCTTTTTCTGAAGGAATACCATGTAAAAGTGAAGTTCTGGCACCTGAAATCAGGATATTACCATAGGGTTGTGTATCAGCACCTTCAAAAACCATATAAGCTGCTAATTTAGCTGCTAATTCTTTTTCTGTTACTCCTACATGAATATCTTCTAAAAGACGTTCATAGGCGCGACAAGCAATATCACAAGCTGCTCTTAGATAAGAAATTTCTTCTGGGGTTTTGATCTCACGCATTTTCTCAATCACACCGCTGTGATCGACCCATTCAACTTCTGGTGTTTTACTGGAAACATCTGTATAATTTTCAAAACTTAATTCATCGCCTTCAAATCCAATCGTCGATAAATGATTTTTTTCCGATAAATCAAACAAGCTGTCACCTAGAGTTCTACCTGGTGTCCGCCAGACAATCAGTTCATAATCAGGACATTCTATGGCTGCCTGTTCGGTATAACGATAATCCGTAATGAAATATTTTTTATGATCTTTGGTAATCAAAAGAAAAGAATCTTCTCCCGTATAGCCACTAATATAGCGTACATTTACCTTCTTTTGAATAAAATAAGCATCTAAATTTTTCTTTTCCAAATATGCAATCAGTTTTTCTTCTGTTTCTGACATGGTTATTCTCCTCCTATATTAATCATTTTTATTTAACCAATTTGATAGAACCTTCATATATTTCTCATGCTCTTCAACAAAAGACATATGACGACTATACTCAAATAACTCCCATTCTGAATTAGGGAAACGGTCATACATAGCTTTGGCATCAACGGGTGTACAAATATCATTGATACCACTAGTAACTAAGGCAGGCGTATCTACATCCGCCAGTTTTTCCAAGTATTCATGGTTTTTCAGAGTGCCTAAAGGACTGAATTCATTGGGACCCCAGGCTACTGTATAGGATTCCGTTCCTTTTACTTTCGGCCGACGAATACATTCAGGTGCATCATCTTTGGGTACAGTGTCATCACAATGACGATTCATATAAAAATCAATCGCCTCATCATAAGCGTCACCAGCATAAACGCCACTTTCATCAGCCTTTTGAATGGCCTCTTGATATTTTTCCGGCAAAAAAGTGATCAGTCGTCGTTGTTCTCTTTCCCATAATTTATTTGAAGCCAGCGTACTGGCTAAAACAACACTTTTTACTCCTGTGGGTTTTTCATCACAAAGATATTCAATAGCCAACATACCGCCCCACGATTGTCCGAGAAGATGGACTTCCTGCAAATTCAGATATTTACGTAAAGCTTCAAGCTCATCCAGCCAAGTGCGAGCTTTCCACAAATCTGGTCGCGATGGCGTTTTTGAAAGACCACAGCCTAATTGATCGTAGCTGATGATCGCACGCCCTTCATTCGCTAATTCATCCATTACTTCAAAATAATTGTGAGTCGATCCAGGCCCACCGTGCAATAACAAAAGAGGTGCCTTATCTTGCTTGATGTCTCCTACGATCCGATAATAAGTCTGATACTCGAGAAATGGCATATAGCCTTCTGTTACTTGCATCTTATCCCTTCTTTCTATTTAATTGATACCAAATTCCATCTGTCTATTTATTTTTTTATGGAAGAGGCATAATAAAATCCCAACTGCCGCTGTTATTAATCCAATAACTGTAAAGTAAGCCGCTTCATGTCCCGGTTTGTAAAAGTTAGCTGCAATAGCACTAAGTCCAGCTCCAGTTGACTGACTCAATTGCCAGACGGTAACCATCTGAGCCGTAAAAGCTTTAGGCGCTACCATGGTCGCACTGGCCATACCCACTGGTGATGTCATTGCTTCTCCCCAAATGATCAGACAATAGAAAAAGACTAACCATAAAGGACTCACTTTAATTTCTGGACCAAACAGCAAGAGAGGAATTACCATAAACAAAGGACCCGCGCCCCAGAAAATAGTTCCAACACCAAATTTTAACGGTGTAACCGGCTGACGTTCTCCCAGTTTTTGCCACAATCCACTGGCAAAACTGCCGAAAAATACTGCCAGCACTGCAGGCACCGTTTGAAAAGCAGCGGGTGTAAAGCTAAAACCAAAAATAGTTAAATTCACTCTTTCAGCAGCATAGATAGCCAAGATACTAGTTGATTGATACCAAATCAACATGGCAAAACAATTACAAATAAAAATCCACAAAAATCCCCGTACTTGAATTGCTTCTTTTTTTGAGGTTTTAGAACTGGTGATAATAATTGCCAAATATGCTAGAGGAATGAAAATGCTAATCGTACTTACCGCATTACTAAAGGAGGTAGCTGTTAACACACCGGCATAAAACAGAATAGCGATAATTACCAATACTGCTAATAGCCCCAGGCCCATTTTTAATAATTTAGCGCGCTTTTCTTCTGAACCAACCGGATCACTAGGAGCTTTACCTAAGTCACCAAAAACCTTATTAGCTGATAAAGCATACATCAAAAGGCCTAAACCCTGTACAATAGCTGCTGATAAAAAGCCTGCATTATAATTAAGAAATGAAGCAATCGTCCCTGAGATAATGGGGGCCACGGCACCAACATTATTAAAAATATACATTAAACTAAAGCCTGCATCTCGACGATTATCTTCTTTAGTATAAAGCAAACCAGCCATTGCATATAGACTTGTTCCCATACTAGCCGAAGCAAGTAATAACATAAATTGACTAATTAAATACAAAGGAACTCCGCCGCCGGGGATCGCCAATAAGAAAAAGCCAATCGTTTTGATCCCGTAACCTATATATAATGCCTTACGTATACCTAAAAACCGATCGGCAATATAACCACCAACAATTCCAGCCATAAAAGATAAAGAGTTATAAACATTGACTAATTGCGCGGCATTAGTTTGTGAAAAACCTAAACCACCATTAGCTGCTGTTTCATATAAATAATAAATTAAAATAGCCGTCATCGCATAGTTACCAAAGGCATGCGCAAAAGCCATGAAGGTAGTTACACCCATTCCTTTAGGATGACCTAGAAAACTTTTATCTTCTTTTATCGGGTTCACTTGATCCTGATTACCCACATTTACACCTACTTTTTATTTTTTATATACAAAAAAAGAAGAAAGACACAGTTCAAAACACGGACTATGATATTACTTGAAAATATTCTATTTTAAAGAATATTTTCTCACGCTATCTTGTTTATGTTTTTAACGTTCTTTCTTCTCAGTAAAACTTTATTACATGCCCTTGCTGATCTTAGTGGCTGTAGAAACAGCATGCATCACAGCAGAACGGAAACCATCTTCTTCCAGTGAATTGACCGCACCAATCGTTGTTCCTCCTGGAGAGCAGACCATATCTTTTAATTCACCTGGATGTTTACCTGTTTCTAATACCATTTTAGCTGAACCAAAAACAGTTTGGGCGGCAAATAGATAGGCATCTGGACGAGTCATTCCTTCTAAAACAGCACCGTCAGCTAAGGCTTCGATAAATAGATAAACATAAGCAGGGCCTGAACCACTCACACCGCATACTGCATCAATAAAATGTTCATCTAAAAACTTAGCTTGACCAAAACTTGAGAAAATTTCCATGATATCTTCTTTATCTTTGTCTGTTACAAACTCATTGGGTGCAAGTGCTGACATCCCCTCACCAACAAGTGCTGGAGTATTGGGCATAACACGAATTGTTTTTGTTTCTGCCGGTAAATGAGCAGTCAAAGTTTCCAAAGTAACACCCGCAGCAATTGAAACTACGATACTATCAGAACTAATATGGTCTTTAATCTTATCTAAAACACTAGGCACGATTCCCGGTTTAACTGCAACTAGATTAATATCGACTTGCTGGGCAACTTTTTCCTCTTCGTTGACAGTATTAACACCTAAATCAGCTTGAATTTTGTCTAAAGCAGGCTGATAGACATCAAAAACATAAATATCTTCTGCTTGAGCAACTTTTGCTTCCAGCAGTCCTTGCATAATTGCTTTTCCCATATTTCCTGCACCATAAAATCCAATTTTCTTATTCATCCGTTCAAAACACCTTTCTTGATTAAATAAATTTTAAAAGTTAAAGAAGACACTTAACAGCTGGAAACCATAGTTGGCGATGACCCCTGCTATCAGACCACCTATAAATTGGGTAAGCATTGCTTTTGTGGTAATTTCACGCATTCCCAGACTATCTGAAATACTTGCATGAGTTGACAAGAAACCTGCCCAGCAATAAGCCATGGCAAAATAAACTGTCATATCATGTAAAGTAATCCCCCCGGCATCAGCCAAAGATTTAGCCCCTGCGATGGAGGCTCCACAAGCTCCTAAAGAGATGATCGGCAAACCTAAAACCTGAGAATTATCAAAACCAAATAGAGGAACCAGAATAAAGGATAACTTATCCCCTAGCATAGGTAACAGGCCTGTTCCCTCATTAGCTACACCCTGATAGATTTCTTTACCATCAACGATACTAGGTCCATTAGTCAGCATCATTACAAAGGTAGTAAAGATCAGAATTCCAGGAATAATACTAAGCCCCAGTTCAACACCTGCTTTTCCGCCATCAAAAGCAGCATTTAAGCCTCTTTGAAAATTAGAACCGGGTCTGATTTTACGATAACCCTCAGGCACTTGAGAAATTTCAGAATCAAGATATTCTGCACCAACTTTTTCTTTTGTACCAAACATCTTTTTAGTGAAATGCATTAAAAGACGTACAGCAAATACACCGCCAATTATTGCAAAAATCGTACCTAACAGAACACTGATGCTAAACTTTCCACCTTGAATCCCTAAGATACCACCAGTAATAATAATCCCCATACCAAAAGTGGTCCCAAAGTTCACCATCGTCGCCCATTCATATTTTTTAAAATATTTTGCATAAGCTGGATCTTTAGCGATAGGAACAATTACTGGGTTATCCGAAAAATAAGCGGTTACTGCTCCTAAAGCCGAAGCACCCGGCAGACCAAAAATAGGTCGCATAACAGGTGATAATACTTTATTGATCAAAGCTGTTACCCCAAATTCTGAAAAAACAAAGGATAAAGCACCTGCAACAACTGCAATTGCCATAATATAAAAAGCTGTATTCAGCAATAAATCATGGGCTGTTTTCATGATGACACTAAACATGATCCCCACACCCATGGTACTACCAAAATAAACGCCTAATAATACTACAAAGGCTAAACAAATAAAAGTTCCTTTAGTTACATCTTTACGTATATTTTCATTACTTTCCGCTGTCTTTAGTTTACCATTTTCATTCATAAAAAAATCCTCATTCTTATAAATTTATTTTATCTTCTTTTATTAATGCAATGAAACTGGGAAGCAGTATTTATACAGCTTCCCAATTATTTTTAAGCAAACTCTTGTTCCGTCCGGTCGATAATTTCATTTTGAAGGGCACGGTCCAAGTTATTGAAATAATCACTATAGCCAGCTACACGTACGATCAGATCTTCATAATCTTCCGGATGTTTTTGGGCTTCAAGCAAAGTTTCTCTATCTACTACATTAAATTGAATATGGTGTCCATCCAGAGCAAAGTATCCTCGAACCAATGAAGCCATATTATCAATACCCTTTTCACCAGCAACAACAGAAGGTGTGAATTTTTGATTCAACAAGGCACCTCCTGTCTTTAATTGGTCGATTTTAGAACAAGATTTAACAA
>DATGVB010000059.1:0-7033 GCA_035300805.1 Tetragenococcus sp.
TAATCAAGCGATCAAGGGACTGATTCGTGATTATTGTGCAAATTATAATATTGCTTTTGTAAATGACTATCGCCGTGCCGATCTGATTATTTCATCGATCAGCTTTATTGATCCCTTGAAGGAAGATCAGCAGCAGCTTACCATCCGCACTTCTTTACCTAGAAATGATCTGCAGGTAATTTATGATATCGTCCAAGAGCTGACGCTGCAAAAAGGCCAGCATGGTATGCTAGCTGAGTTTCAAGCAAGCGACATTCGTTAGCTGATCGTCGCTTTCTCGTCGGGACTTAGCGACACTCGTTAACTGATTGTCGTTTTCTCGTCTGGACTTAGCAACACTCGTTAACTGATTGTCGCTTTCTCGTCTGGAATTTGACCCTTTCAACAAGTGTTTGGGGCAAAATTTATGTTTTATTCATTGTTTTTTGAAATTTTTTATGAAATTGTCCCTAGAGCAAGAAAAACTTCATAATAGCGGTTTCATTTTCCTGATATTAGTTCTATAATGTATGTAATATATAAAAGGAGATGGAGCAATGAAAACTTCTGCTTTATCAAAGGAGACTTTGAATTTAAGAAAACTAGGTTATGAGCCGCAATTGGATGACTTGTTTGCCTATCAGAATCGTGACAAAAGTAAGGTCATTGATCTGAAGATGCTTTGTAAGCAAATCTCGCTATCTAAAAATATCTACTTTAATGACATGGTTTATGTCGCACTGCCGGTGGCAAAAGCCAAGCGTTCCTTAGTCGTCTATAAAAATAAGATACGCTATGTAGAAAGGGGAACGGCTTTTTTTAGAGATCGGTTTTTGGATCATCATCTGCGGATGGAGTGGGATGCTTACCGGCTGACGATGCGTGCTTTTTTAGGAGAAACCATCAAAAAAATTCCTTTAGCTTGTGAAAATTATAGTCTAGTTCCTTTTACTTTATCAGATTCTATTGCCAATTCACTATGGATCAATCCGAATTGTATCGAGTCTTTCTCACAAGAATCGCCGTCAGAACTGCCGATCGTTGGTTTGAAAAATGGTTTTAAGTTTTATTTAGATCGAAAAAAGAAGGCTGTACTTGACTCAATGGAGCGGAGTTTTTTAGCTCATGGAATTTTAAAACGGAGTCTGACTAAAGAGCTAGTATCGCCTGAGCTTAATTTATTGGAATATTTGGACTTGGAGCCTTTTGATATTGTGCGTGATGCAATCGGCAATAAAAATTTTCAGCACTTGCCTTTTTACGAAAAAAATTTTCATCGTATTTATCAGCTAAATCATGACCAGCTGATCACTCAAAAGACTCAAGAACGCATTTATAAAGCCCTGAATATTGAAGCATAATAAAGCAAAAACAGCGAAAGATTTCCGCTGTTTTTGCTATTTAAAGACTTTATTCTGATCCATGTTTAAAGTTTCAAGCAGCTCCCCTTGCACCACTACCCGTGTGACACCCTCCATCTCGCCGCAAGTGATCAAAGTAACTAAAGGAGTTTTTTCCGGTTCGTCTAAAACATAGGAAGCAGTTGGCTGCAGACGTTTTTTAAAGGTGGTCTGATAGACATAAATTTTATTTTTATCAGTCAGATAAATTTTATCTCCTTTATTAACGCGCTCTAGAGGGGTAAAAAGCAGCTTAGGATCGGTCATGCGATGGCTGGCCAGCGCATAGTTGCCCTTGCCCATTTTCTGTGTTGGTGAAAGGGTCCCGGCACCATAGAGCAGGTTCTCATTAGACAGGCCTTTAAAAATCGGCAACTGAATGCCTACTGCTGGAACGGCAATGCCGCCGGTTACCGGCAAATCACTCACATCCAAAAGTGAACTGGCCACAGCTTGGCTGCTGGCTGGTTCAACTTTGGCAAAGTCAAATTCGCCTGTTTTTTTGTCATTTTCGGCTAGTTTAGCTTTATCAACTTTTGAAATCTGATAATTCTCACCTGTCTTTTGCATGAAAAAATAGGCGATCTGCTTGTTGAAAATCAGGAGCAATCCCACCATGACTAACAAGATCAATAAAATTCGATAGAGTTTATTTTTCATTTACTTTCTCCTCAGCCTGTCAATTGTTTGTGCGACAATTTCTGATTGACCGCATAAATTTTCGGCTTTTTTAACTTATATAAATCAGCAAAAGCAGTTTATCCAGTATACCCGTAGGTGATGATCACCACCTACGCACTTTTTGCCCCCACGGGAAAAGAAGTCCCCTGCAAGACCGTGATATCAAATAAACGCAGGCCACTTCGATTTCAGAAATGATCGCTCCACTTACAAATAGCACAGCCAGTAATAATTTAAAAAAAAAGATTGATTCGTTTACTCTTTTATCATTAAACCATGATTTATTTTCCTTATATATAGTTTCACTACTATCTTATAATAAAAGGTTGGATTTTTACCAGCAATAACGAGATCGATTTTTTGTTAACAGTTCGTTGGCTTTTGAATATTGGACCTAGGCCGGCGGGACGTGTGGCCAATAACTGATGGATTGGACACACATCAAATGGTGAAAGTATTTGAAGAAACGAGTTATTTAGTCGGCCAGAAATACGGCTACCCGACGACTTATATAAGTCAGGTCCGTTCGAGTCAGTCATCCTCCGAATCTCACTTTCCCTGGCCAATTTTTATCCTGCTGATGTGCGGAGCGGTTGGATTCTATATAATATTTACTTTTGAAGAACAAGGCAGAAATTAAAGTGATCTTTTTGGAAGAGGTGGTGGTGCTTATGGAAATGAGTGCTGAAATCTTTAGAAAGGAGACGTCTTTTGTCAGTTGCAGAAGCGTTAGGGCTAATGATTGCGTTCGGTTCTTTTACCGCAACGATTATCTTTGGAATCCTAGACGCTGTGAAAAAGACAAAAAAATAACCGTCTGACTTTAGCAGGAACGACGATTATTTTTTTAAATAATTAAAATTCTGTCACCGTCTTAAACGGTGCTGCTATAGGGGGAGCTGTTAGCGCAACTCCCTTTATATCTGTATTTTAGCAAAAAATAAGAAATAACTCAAATTTTTAGTAGATGAAATCTGTTAGTTATGGGTTTCTACTGGTAATCATGTTATAATTTAGCTTGCAGTGAAGTTTGTGATGGTGGCTATCTTTTTGGAAGAGGTGGTGGTGCTTATGGAAATGAGTGCTGAAATCTTTAGAAAGGAGACGCCTTTTGTCAGTTGCAGAAGCGTTAGGGCTAATGATCGCGTTCGGTTCTTTTACCGCAACGATTATCTTTGGAATCCTAGACGCTGTAAAAAAGACAAAAAAATAACCGTCATTCTTTAGCCAGAGACGATTATTTTTCGTTAAATAATTTAATCATGGTCACCGTCTTAAACGGTGCTGCTGGAAGGGTTGTTAACGCAACTCTTCCTTACATGAGGAATTGTATCATGAAATCACAAGAATTTCAATTTGGAGAAGCACAATATAAAATTTTTTCATCCACTTGTGCTTACTTAATAAAAGAATGGTTTGTCACGTTTGCGATTTTATTTAATCACAAAATAATAGAAGATAACCTTACTCCTATTGAAAAAATATAAAACCCTTTAGAAGCGCCGATTTTAAAAAATCGGCGCTTCTTTTCTGCTAAATACTATTCTAGTCTTTTTCCTGCAATGAACCACTGAGTTTCGTAACAGAATCAGGTGGATTTTTTAAGAGCGCCCGTACTTCGTCTAAATCGACTGCAGCGTTCCAGACTAGGACACCGACCAGTTTTTCGTCTTCAATATAATAGACAATCTTCCCATCACCGACTTCATCAATGATGGTCTCAAGCGACGCGTCGGTTTTTCCGATGGCTTGCCAGGAGATTGAGAAAACCAATGAATAAAAGTACGGGGTGTGGTCATAGGTCTCATTAGCTCCTGCCATGATCCGACCGACAACTTCACCTGATTTTCTGGCATGGTCAACGTGTTCGATCCTCTTTCTGCCTAAAATTGGATCCGGATAAGAGGCAATATCACCGGCTACCCAGATATCTTCTTTGGAAGAATGGAATTTCTCATCGGTCCAAACGCCGCCATTGGCTAATTTCAGTCCGCTTTCTTGAGCTAATTGGATTCGTGGTGAAATGCCCAGACCAATCACCAGCGTATCTCCTTTTAGAACAGTTCCATCATCTAATGCTACTTCGACTTTTCCGGAGTTAAGCGAATAAGATTTGGCTCTTTTCTCTTTGACTAGTTTGACTCCCGCCTGACTGAAGGCATCTTCGTATTCTCTGGCTAAAACTTGCGGGAAACGTTTTTCATTCAGAAGTTTATCCGGATAAACCAAAGTGACTTTAGTGTTATTCTGGATCAGAGCAGCTGCAATCTCGGTACCAATATAACTCCCGCCGATAACGATGACTTCTTGATTTTGGCCGGATTGCTGACGTAATTTCCGATAATCAGAAAAATCCCTGAATACAATGACCTGGTCTGATTCAGGTCCGTCTATTGTATTAGGTTTTCCTCCTGTGGCCAGCAGCAATTTTTGATAGCCGACGTACTGGCCATCTGCTAATTCAACCAGATGCTCCTCTGGCAAAATTTCTTTGACGATGGTCTGTAGTTCCACGGTAGTTTCAGGATCATCTTCCGGTAGAATGGTAATCTGATCTTCTGTAAATTCTGGGTCTATCCAGAGCTTTTTACTTAAAGCTGGGCGTTCGTAAGGAGTGTCTGTATCAGCAGACAGCATCGCAATACTGCCTTTCTTATCAATTTCTCGGATACCTTTGACCGCATAGCCGGCCACCATACCGCCGCCGACAAGTAAATAATCATAGGTCTTATTTATATTTTTTTTATCCATTATTATTGCCTCCATTTTTTACTTATTTTTTAATTAAATCGATCAGCTGATCGTAACTATGAGAGAAGTCATGTACAGCACTATGCTCGCATTGCTTTAAATCTTCAATCATTGCAAGGAGTTTTTGCGGATCTTTTTCAGTCGTATGTTCGATATAATTGAGATCTTCAAACCAATTGTAATAAGAAGAGCTGGCTTTGCCGTAGCTATTGTCAAAAACCAGACAAGGCGTCTGAGTGATGACGGAAAAAATCATGCCGTGTAAACGGTCAGTTACGATCACTTCACTGGATTTGATCTGGTCTAATTTATGGTCCAACAGCCATTTTCTTTCAGAAATACGAACTTCATCCAAATCCGTCGTGGTTTTTTCATCACCGTCATAAGCTTTGAAAGGCAAAACGGTATCCGTGCGTTCGACTTCGTCATCTAAATAATTCAGATTTTTACTTAATTCTTCTAGCAGCCGTTCTTCTGTCACTTTTTCGGAGTCTTCCCGCATGATAAAAAGTACGCCGTCACGGTCAAATTCAGGACGGTCAGGTTTTAAGGAAAGCACGATATCCGCAGTGTAAATCACGTTTACATCAAAATTTTGCTTTAAATATTCGAGTGTTTGGCTTTCCCGTGCCACCACGGTCAAGTTGGGATTTTTCTGATAAGCCGCTTGACTCTTGTGCAATTCTTCTTGTCCTTTTTCATTATCTTCAAAGTTGACTGACTGGGGAAAAGAGATCGTTTTGTTATTGACAAAAGTTGAAAAAACCTTGCGTCGCGGCTCTTCGTGATTTAAATAGACACTACCGATATTACCGCCGCCAGTGTAGCCGATGATATCATCAGCACGTAAGAGCGGTAATAATTCTTCGATGGCCTGATCAGTATTTGGTTCCGGTATTTCAATATAAGCTATTTCCGGAAAAAACTTATCAAAAAATCGTTTTTCGGCATGAGCAATAGCTTGATCACCTAGATTATTGTAAGTCGGTCCGCCGAACATGTAAAAACGCTGTGGTTCTTCTGGTAATCCTTCAATCAATTGCTGCAAAGAAATACTGCCTAATGAGTAGGCGAAATTTAAATCAACGATATCTGCTGCTTTTGCATCCATTTCCTGTTCCTCCATTTCTAAAATAAATCTTTTATTTTGTAATTCCGATCAAAACAGCTCCCACTACGACTAAAACCAGTCCCCACATAGTATATTTCATCTCGCGCTTGGTTTTGACTTCATGTAAGAACCAGATCCCGCCAATAGTAGAAATAACGACATTTAATTGTGACAAAGTAAAACCGACAGCAACGCCATTGATCTGGTTACTAAACAACAGACCAATATTGGCAATGCTAAAACAAATACCGGTCAGCATATTCTGCCAGGTTTTTTTGCCAAACATATCATTGTCTTTTTCAAAAGAAGATAGGAGCATGACTCCGGCCGTCATCGCCAGCGATTGCGGCAGCAGGACATCGCCGCCATTTAAATCAAATACACGGGGCAAGACGGCATAACCAGCCATGCCTAAAGAGGAGATGATTAAAACGATCATTCCCTGTTTGAGATTTGAACTTCCACTTTTCTTTGATTTGTTATCTTCAACTGTAGTAAAAGCCACTCCTAAAACAATGATGGCGATCGCCGGAAGCCCAAGGACATACTGCCAAGTCTGCGTCCACTCTTGTAAAGCAATTGCGCCTAACAAAGTAGTCAAAACCAGCTGTTCCCCGGTACTCACAGGCATTGCCGTAGACACTCCCAAGAGATCAAATGATTTATTCTGGAGAATTTGTCCTACACTCCAGCTCAAACCACTTAAAATCGAGCCCCACAATAATGCAGAAGTTATTTCAGGACGCAGATAAAAAAAAGTGCCAACCCCGAAAATAATCGTCGTAAAGGCCATGCCTAAGGTCTTGTTTGTGAATTTACCACCTATTTTCTGCATCACCAGCGCTTGCAGGCCCCAGCCGACAGCCGGTATTAAACCAATTAAGATCCCCATTTATAAACTGCTCCTTTCCCATCTTCTATCAAAAGTTACTAGTATAATTTCATGCTAACACAAAGGTCCTGATTATGTAATTAAGAGCCTTTATGCTAAAGTTGTTGTAAGATTCTCGCTCCTCTGATTTTAGTTTAGTGGAACGTGAAGCCGGTCTCGTTCCTCTGTGTGGGATCGACGACTTCCTGATAAATTGCAGCACATTTATGGCGTGTCTTA
>DATGVB010000060.1:0-25000 GCA_035300805.1 Tetragenococcus sp.
GCGTCCGCCAAAAGAATCTGAACGTTATTATGGTTTAATGCATGTAGAAAGTGTTAATGGAAAAAATCCGGAAGAAGCAAAAAAACGTCCTCATTTTCCCGCTCTGACAGCCCTTTATCCTGATAAGCCGATTCATCTGGAAACTGCTGCAAATCGACTTTCTACACGTATGATCGATATGTTTTCTCCTGTCGGTTTTGGTCAGAGAGGATTGATCGTAGCTCCGCCCAAAGCAGGTAAGACCACCGTTTTAAAAGAAATCGCTAATGGAATCAGTGAAAATTATCCTGAAGTTGAACTGATTGTCCTGCTAATTGACGAACGCCCTGAAGAGGTGACAGATTTAGAGCGTAGCGTAGATGGCGAAGTCGTATACTCCACTTTTGACTTGCAGCCGCAAAACCACACCCGTGTTTCTGAACTGGTTTTAGAGCGGGCAATGCGTTTGGTTGAAGATAAACGTGATGTTGTTATTTTAATGGATAGTATCACCCGCTTAGCCCGTGCCTATAATTTGGTAGTCCCACCTAGCGGACGGACTCTCAGTGGCGGGATCGACCCGGCTGCTTTGTATAAACCTAAAAAATTCTTTGGTGCAGCTCGTAATATCGAAGAAGGAGGTAGCCTGACGATTCTGGCTACAGCTTTGGTAGATACGGGCAGTCGGATGGATGATATTATCTATGAAGAATTTAAAGGAACTGGGAATATGGAAATGCATCTTTCACGCCAATTAGCCGAAAGAAGAGTCTTTCCGGCAATTGATTTGAAACGCTCAAGTACGCGTAAAGAAGAATTGCTGATGAGAAAAAGTCAGCTGGAAGAAACGTGGCGCTTGCGAAAAAATATGCTGGGTGATTCCTTGGAGTACACAGAACAATTTATCCGCTTTTTAAAACAGACCAAGACAAATAAAGAATTTTTGCAGTCTTTCAAAGACGTTTCTTTCACTAATAGTAAAACAAAACGTAAAAGATAGGAGTGAGTAAAAATGTTATTTGGTTTACCGGCAATCGTGGGCCTGGTCCCATTGATCATTTATATTGTTTTGTCATTTAGAGATATGAATCCAGTCTTGAATGTTGGTATGTGTGTGATTTTAAGTGCTATTTTGACCAAGCAGGATCTATTTTCATTTGGTGAGGTTTTAGCTAATTCTCTGGGTTCATTCTTGGGTATAATTGGTTTTATCATTATGATTGGTTCAGGTTTGGGAGCTATTTTACAAAAAACCGGTGTTGCCGAGTTTCTTGTGATGTCATTGACTAAAAAAATTGGTGTTGATACGAAAACCAAGGCTATTATTGTGACAATGGTAAGCTCACTTCTTTTGGTTTCTCTATTAGGAACCTTAGCAGGTGCCAACGCAATCATTGCGCCAATCATTATTCCCTTGGTTGCTGCTATTGGCATTACTCCTTCAGTAGTTGCCATTGTTTTCTTAGGGGCGGGACTTACAGGAATGTTTTTAGGACCTTATACGCCACAAGTTGTCACGATCATGGGAATCACCAAATTAAGCTACGGTAATTATTTATTAGGAGTGGGGGTCCCTTTAGCAATTGTTGTGCTGATCGTAACTTTCTTTTCTGCTAAACATACACAAAAGAAAACAGAAGGTATTTATGCCTATGAGGATATTGAAAAACATGATGGCAATTATCAGGCTAGTACTGAAGTAAAACGAGCTTCTCTGATCTTTGCAGTGATTATGCTAGCTTTGATCGCTTATGGTATCTTTTTACAAAGTGGAGCAAACTATGCTATTCTGGTGATTATCGTTACATCTCTTGTCACAGGTTTTGCTGGCGGTTTGAAAGCTAACGATGTAGTAGATACCTTTGTTGGCGGTTGTTCAAAGATGATGTGGTTATTTATTATGTTTATCCTCTTTGACCCTTTTATTAATTTTATTGCTGAAGCTGGTTCCTTTGAATCATTAGTTGCTATGCTGCAACCTCTGTTTAAATCACAAAGTAAAGTGATTTTTTCTTTCGTTTCTACTTTGACTGGAATCTTCGGTGTCGGTGGAGCTGCAACAGCAGATAATATCGTGATGGATAATATGTTCAAAGGTCTGGTTACCAGCCTGAAAATTTCTCCTTCACTGTGGGGCTTGATTTTGCTCGTTTCTGGACAAATTACTTCTTTTGCTTATCCTGAAGCAGATATGGTCGGTCAAATGGGATTAGCACGTTCAAAAGACATGAAAAATCTGGTGAAGTTCGGACTAATTGTTGTAGCTGCTTCTCTTGTGTTGGTTTTAGTCCGTTCTTTCTTTGGATAATATGATTCGGTCAAAAGAAACTTCTTTTGACCGTTTTTTCAATAATAATGAAAAAGGTCGTGAAAAAATGTTAAAACAACAAATTCAACAATTTATCAGTGAGCAAGAAGGCAATGTTGGTGTTTATATTAAAAATTTAAAAACGGCTGAAGAAATCAGAATTAATGAAGAAAAGGTTTTTCCTTCTGCTAGTACGATCAAACTGACCATTATGATCGAAATCTTTCAGCAGGTAAAAGATGGGAAGCTTTCTTTAAATAAAAAGATTACTTTGACTGAAGAGATGTTGACCGATGGTGATGGTATCTTAAAAGAACTTGCTTTAGGTCATCAGTTTACTATCAGAGAAATCATGACGCTAATGATCATTTTAAGTGATAATATGGCAACCAATATTCTAATTGATTTACTGTCTATGGAAGCCATCAATCAGAACATTGCTGATATGGGCTTGAAAAAAACCAGATTACAGCGGAAGATGATGGATTTAAAAGCAGCAGAAGAAGGCCGTGAAAATCAGATTACAGCCCGTGAAGCAGGTGAGATCATGCAAATGATCTATGCTGGCAAATGTGTTGATCAAAAAGCCAGTGAGGAAATGCTAGCTATTTTGAAGAAGCAGCAAGTTTCTGGCAGACTTGATTTGTACTTGCCAGAAGAAGTAGTGATTGCGCATAAAACAGGTGACTTAGATTGTTTAGAACATGATGCAGGTATCGTTTATTTACCAGAAAATAATTATATTATTGTTGTGTTAACTAATGAAGGAAAAAGCAATAAAGAAGGTCGGGAAATCATCGGCAAAATCTCAAAAATGGTTTATGACGAATTTAAATAATTTGATGAAAGTTCATTGAAAAAGAATTTGAAACATGTTAAGATATCAATGTTGCAAAGAAATAACTCTGATTTAGCAAATAATTCAGGGCATAAGGAGAGAAAAATATGAAAGCAAATATTCATCCAGATTATCATCCAGTCGTATTTATGGATTCAACAACTGGTTACAAATTTTTATCAGGTTCTACTAAAAATACTGATGAAACCGTTGAATGGGAAGATGGAAAGACTTATCCACTGATCCGTGTTGAAATCACATCTGATTCACATCCATTCTATACTGGACGTCAGAAATTTACCCAAGCAGACGGACGTGTCGATCGTTTCAACAAAAAGTACGGTTTCAAAGACACCAACGCTGCGGAATAAAAAAATATCAAATTTTAGAGAACTTTCTTTATGGAGGTTCTCCTTTTTTATGAAAAAATGGCAGTTAAAGTAAATACGTGACCAAGTCAGATGAACTTAGCCACGTAAATGCAACATTTTATCAGCTGGTTGTCAACTCAATTAAATTTCCTTCTGGATCTTTGATGACTGATTCGTAGTAGCCATCGCCGGTAGTACGAGGTCCGCTAGTCAGAAGGAAACCATCACTAACTAATTCTTGAGTCAATTGATCCACCTTATTTTTATCACCAACGGCTAAAGCAATATGAGCGTAGCCAAAAACTTCCACAGAATTATCTATTAAGTCAGGTTTATTCATTAATTCGATCCTGCAACTTCCATTAAAAGATAAAAAGTAAGACTTAAAGCCAGTTTTCTGATTATGATATAAGTTATTTGCTTGTGCCGTAAAGTATCTTTGATAGAAATTTTTCATTTTATCGAGATCTCTTACCCAAATGGCAATATGTTCAATTTTCATTAATATTCTCCTTTTTCATTAATCATACCACAAATAAAACGAAGCACGCCAGCTGCCTGAGGCTGGTGTACTTCGTTTTTAAATAAGAGAAAGCTATCTATTAAAAAAGTAAGTGTGCTACAGCAGTCGTTGCCATAGTCACCACAATGCCAGTGACAGTCGGAACCAAGAATGAAATTCCTGTCCATTTCCAGCTTTGTGTTTCTTTTTTAATCGTTAGTAAAGTAGTACCGCATGGCCAATGATATAAGGTAAACAGACACATATTGATAGCCGTCAACCAGGTCCAGCCATTATCGAGTAAGAGAGTTTTTAATTGAGCCAGTGAATCGTAGTCAACGATGGTGTTGGTTGCCAGATAGCCCATCAGCATACAAGGGATGACGATTTCATTGGCAGGTAAACCTAAAATGAAGGCCATTAGAATAACGCCATCAAGTCCCATTAGTTTGGCAAAAGGATCCAAAAAACCAACGAAGCCTTGTAGTAAGGTCTGACCGCCTCCAGTATGAATATTCGCTAGTACCCAAATGACGAGACCAACAGGAGCAGCAGTTTTTATTGCTCGCAGCAAAACAAAAATAGTACGGTCAAAAATTGAGCGAACAACGACTTGACCAATCTGCGGTTTACGATAAGGCGGCAATTCCAGGGTAAATGAAGAAGGAATCCCCTTTAAGATCGTTTTGGACAATAATTTAGAAATCATCATGGTCATCCAGACTCCTAAAATGATAATGCCCGCTAGTAAAACGGCTGAAAGAAGGGAAGTTCCAAGGCTAGCAGAACCACCGACAAAGAACATAGTGATCGTGGCAATCAGAATCGGAAAACGTCCATTACAAGGAACAAAGTTATTGGTAATAATGGCAATCAAACGCTCGCGTGGAGAATCAATAATTCTTGCACCAGTCACTCCGGCAGCATTACAACCAAAGCCCATGCACATACTCAAGGCCTGTTTACCACAAGCTCCTGCTTTTTGGAAATATTTATCTAGATTAAAGGCTACGCGCGGCAGATAACCGAAATCTTCCAATAAAGTGAAAATCGGGAAGAAGATCGCCATTGGCGGTAACATAACAGAAATGACCCAGGCAACTACGTGATAAATTCCTTCGATCAGAATTCCCTGTAACCAAACCGGCCAGTTGGCACTTGTGGTTACTTTCATCATCCAGTCCTGAATGGCAAATAAACCATCGGCCAGCATATCAGAGGGGGCATTGGCACCTTGGATAGTAAACCAGAAGATTGCAATCAGTAGTAAAATCATGAGTGGAAATCCGGTTACTTTACTGGTGAAAAGTTTATCTAATTTACGATCACGTTTATCATAATCTTCTTTTTCGTAAACAATAGAAGAATTAGCAATGGTAGAGGCCATCTGCATGATAAAATTGACTTGTTCTTCTTCGCTGTCGCGTTCTTTACGCAAAGCATCAAGTAAGACTTGATTTGTTGGTGCCTTTCTGGCAGCAATATTTTGCATTAAGTCATCAATTCCCATTTTTTTAATGGCAGAAGTGCCAACTACTGGAACTCCTAGTTTTTCTTCTAAGTTCTTTAAATCAATGTTGATTTTCTTCTTTTTTGCTTCGTCTAAAAGATTGACACAAACTACTACGTTATCAGTGATCCGCATGATCTGCAGAACTAAATTTAAATTTCTTTCCAGTGAAGTCGCATCACAAACAACGACTGTTGTATCAGAATCACCCGATGTAATAAAATCTCGAGCTACCTCTTCTTCTGTAGAGTGAGCTAATAGAGAATAAGTTCCAGGAAGATCAACTAAAACATAATTTTTTCCTTTATAATTATAATTGCCTTGTGCGATTTCAACTGTTTTTCCTGGCCAGTTTCCTGTATGTTGTCTCATTCCAGTCAATACGTTAAAGATTGAGCTTTTGCCGACATTCGGATTTCCCGCAAAAGAAATCACCCGATCGGTCGGGTTCTGTTTATTGACAATGAATTCGGGTGCATTATCCATTTGCCATTCCTTCTTTCTTGATATGAATATGCTGTGCATCTTTGTTGCGGATAGCGATGATGGTGCTGCGTATCTTGTAAGCAACTGGATCTCCAGCTGGACTTTTTTGTACACACTGTACAGGAGTTCCTACTGTAAAACCCAAGTCCCAAAGGCGTTGTTTCATGTCATTACTACTTGTAAGGTTTTGAACGATCGCACGGTCACCAGCTTCTAATTCATTCAATTTTTCCATTATTTACCCCTCTCTCTTTTAGGTTAACCTTAATACACTTAAAATGTATACCTAAATATAAAATAAGTCAATATTGTTTTTAAGGAAAACAAAAAATTTTTCTGTTGTTAAATATCTGACAAAAAAAGCTAATGAATAATAGGTTATACGGCAAACTACAATAACAAGGGCCGCTCTTTTTGAAATATTAAAAAATTAATAAAGAAAAGTTTGTCTTTCTTATTGCTTTTTAATTCAAAAGTTGTTATTGCATTATTGAAGATAAAGTGCGAGTATAATGAATATAAGGTTAGGTTTAAATACAAATAAGGTTAACCTCAAATAAAAAGGCGGGTAAAAATGAAAACTCTTTCGAAAGAAAAAGAAGACTATTTAAAAATAATTAGTCAATGCCAAGGGGAAAATAAATTTGTTAAAAATGAAAAATTAGCAAAACAGCTTTGTCTAGCCAATTCTACTGTTACTGAAATGTGTCAAAAATTATCAAAAGAAAGGCTAGTGACTTACACTCCTTATAAAGGCGTCAAACTCACTAAAAAGGGAATTGAATACGTGAAAACTTTAGAAGAGAGACAGAGAATTTTGCGTAGTTTTTTGGATAAAACTTTACATTGTGATGAAAAAGAAATGAATTATTTACTGAACCACCTAGAACATATTGATTGTCAACTTTTCTTTGATAAACTAGCAGAATTTGAAAAGCAAAGCAAAATAAGGTTAGCCTAAAAAAAAGTTGAATAACGCCTTGAAAAGTGGTAGATTAAATTTGAATAGAAAAAAACAAGATAAAGGAGGGAGTTATTTTGGAAATAATTGGATCAATTCTTCTTTTTCTAGTCTTATTAGTTTTCGATTATACTTTCTTGCAATCTATTTTTAAATGAAGGGGGCTTTTTGTTGGTTAGCTTTTTAATCTTTATAGTTTTTTCAGGAATCTTATTGTTGATGATAACAAGGGTGATTGAGCGTGATTTAACAAACTAAGTTAAGAATCGTTTGAATAAATAGGGTGTACTAGTGCACATTGCTTATTCAAACGATTTTTTTAAATAAAGTAGCAAGGAATTAGGCGAATATTGATAATTTAACTGAATAAATTCTAGAGAAATTTAAAAAAACAGGAAAAAATTGGGATGCTACAAGCAAGACTTGATAAAGTTTCTAAGAATGATTTGTCGCATAATTTAACTTTTTTGTAAAAATCTAGTATGCTATAATTAATAATAAAACATGAAGGAAGTTAAAAGATGAGCTTTTTATCATTACTGGAGTTAAAAGTTAAGGGAAGAAAATTAAAAGCAAAATATAAAGTAGATGTGTTAAGTGCAACTTTTCAGCGAGTTCGTCTGCATTCAGAGGATTGGGAAAATCAGGCGGAACTGCTAGCAGATTTAAAAGAGATTCTTTTATCGATTCCTGAAATAAAAGGCGTTCGGATAACTCCAATGATTGGAACGATCACAATGGAATTTTGTATACCAAACGGGTTTTCAAAAGAAATAATTCAGTCTCTGGAAGATAAAATTGATCGAGTATACAGAAAAAGAGGAGTGTGGCGTTAATGAATAGTTTGTTAAGTCTGGGGCTTATGACACTTGGAATGAAAGGCTATAAACAAGTGATCAAAACTCAGAATATTGAAGTGAAATACGCCAATAGCTATCGCTTGCGATTACAAAGTAACCGCTGGAAAAATAACGAAATTCATAGCTATGTCAAAGAAAAAATGGCAGAATGTCCATTGGTAGAACAAGTTAGCGGTTCGCCGGCTGTTGGTAGTTTATTGTTTTTATTCAAAAAAGAGACCTTAACTGAAGTTGAATTCAAAAAATTTATGGATAGATTGGCTGAAATGACAGATGCTTCTTATGAGGAGGTACCTATTACAGCACTTAATCGAGTTTATGATGAAAAAATAAAGGCCGATCATTTATTGAAACGTTCTTCTATGGGATGGATTGATATTGACACAGTTGTTGTTGGTCTTGCTGCTTATCAAGGAATTAAATATCTGAGTATTTCTCCGCACACTGCATTGGGTTATTTGTGGTGGTGCTACTCAATTCTGGACCGTACCAATCGTGATCGAAATAACTGATGCAAAAAATTCATCAATTACCAGGGAGAATGCGGATACGGTTGTCGGAGGAAGAAGCCGTTTTTCGTGTGCCCAGTGAAATAGAAGCAAGACTTCGTCAGCTTCCCCAAATAAAAAGTGTAAACTTTCAGCCTATCACGCGTTCATTGTTGATTTATTATGAAGATTTGACAGCAAGAGGATTATGGTCGGAATTAGTCAGAATTTTTCAACCGGAAAAAGCTTCGCTGATCCACACTTGTAAGAATATTATCCATTCTTTAGTTGTCGCTGTTCTAGCTGAAAGACAATTACGAAAAAAAGGGACCGGATTGCTTAGTGGTCTGTTGCTTGCAACGAGTTTTGTGGAAAATTTTTGCTTGAATCCGGCTATTTTTACTTCTGGTTTTAAACAATTGATCAAGTTGAAACCATCGGCGGATAGTTTGACCTTGGTCAGTATTCTAGCCGCTTACTTAATAAAACAGCCGATTACTGGAACTACTGTTATGGGTATGAGTAGTTTGTCAAACGCGTTAGGTGATTGGACCAATCAGCGATCAAGGAGTTCTTTGCGCTATTCGATCAGTAATCAGGAAAAACAAGTGAATGTGAAACAAGATGCAGCGGTTAAACAGATCCCCTTGAAAGATGTCCAGTTGAATGACCATGTCATTTTTTATACCGGGGAAAAGATTTTAGTCGATGGTCGAATTTATAGTGGCGAAGCTCTAATCGATGAAGCCAGCATTACGGGGGAATTTGCCAATAAGCACAAAGAAAAAGCAGATAGTGTCTATGCATCTTCAGTTGTTGTGAGTGGTCAAATCGAAGTTATTGCTGAAAAAATCGGTAAAGAGACAGAGGAAGCAGCCATTTATCAACTGTTAGAAGAGGCAGAGAAGAATGAAAGCCAGTTACAGAAGACAGCGGATCGTCTGGCAAATAAGATGGTTCCTCTTTCGTTTGCATCTGCTAGTGTCACTTATCTTTTGACCCGAGATTTTGTTAAGTCATTGGGAGTTTTAGTGATCGATTTTGTCTGCGGGATCAAGCTTTCCAGTGAAGTGGCAGTATTAAGTACAATGAATCATTTTACACAAAAAGAAGTAGTCGTTAAAGGCGGTCAAGCAATCGAAAATGCTGCGGATGTAAAAGAAATCGTCTTTGATAAGACAGGCACTTTGACTACCGGCCAGCCTACTGTGATAAAAATCGTCCCTAGAGCGGATCATAAAAAAGAAGATATTCTTCGGGCTGCTGCATATGCTGAACAGCATAGCTATCATCCACTGGCCTTTGCGATCATGCAGGAAGCTAAAAAAAGAAAAATTCCATTTCCTGATTTGGCCTTAGAAGATGAAAAAGTAGTAACTGGATCTGGTGTAATTGCTGCAAATTACTATGGTAAAGAAGTAATTGTAGGCTCAAAAGAATTTTTGTTAGAACAACTTGATTCAGTTTCTGATTCTTTTAAGCAAGAAGAGACCATTAACAAAGGAGTCTATCTTTGTGTGGATCATGAACCCATTGGAGTTATTGTCATCAATGATATGATCCGGGAAAATATGAAAGAAACGATTCAGCAGTTAAAAAAGAGTGGGATCAAACGAACTACAATTTTAACGGGGGATCAGTTTAAACCAGCGCAGGAAGTAGCAGATGAGTTGGCTATCGATCATATCGCCAGTCAAATGCTTCCTAAGGAAAAAGTTGCTTATATAAAAGAGGCGGCAAAAAAATATCCTGTTATGATGGTAGGTGATGGCATCAATGATTCGGCTGCTTTAAAATGGAGCCAATTAGGTGTTACGTTAGGCAATCGTGTCAGTGAAGCAGCTCAAAATTCCAGTGATATCATGATACAAAATGATCAGCCGGAACTTCTTTCAGAAATTGTGGCACAATCTCAAAAGACTATGCAGATTATCGGACAGAATTATAGATGGGTCTTTTTATTAAATACTCTTGCAATTGGTTTAAGTTTAACTGGGCGTATTTCACCCATCGTGAGTGCATTTATTCATAACGCAACGACTCTGGGTGTAATTGGCCGTAGTTATTTGAAATTACGATAGGAGGTTCAAGATGGAGTTAGCAATGGCAGTTTTACACGAGTTACCAGGAAGAATTCGGGTCTATTATCCTTATTTAAAGATGAACGAAGAGATTTGTCAGCGTATGATGAAAACGATAAATGAACACGATGGATTCGATAACATCCGCATAGAGCCAAGAATAGCTACCGTATTAGTACATTATGACAAAGAAAAATATTCTATTCGAGAAGTCATTGATTTATTGTCGACTTTTCAGTATTTAAGCGAGGGGACTAAAGTTCTGGGTTCTTATTCAGAGAAAAGACGGTCTCTTGAGCGAGCATCACATCGGGCACTAACTTCAGGTATCCTTTTAACTGCGAGTTATGGGTTAAAAGCCTTAAGTCAATCTAATCCAATGGTGGATACATTAGCGATAGTATATACTGGTTATACTGTGCTTTCTCACGGAGATCGACAAGGAGGGCGTTTGCACCATCCGGATGTAATTACTGCTTTCATCAGTTCTGTGGCATTAGGCCCACAAAAGATGACAGAAGTCGCGTTGACGTCTTGGATCATGAATATTTTTGAATTATTCCAGGAGTACAGAGATTTACAAATCAAGCCACGGCTTTCTACTTTTAAATTAGTAGAAAAGTTTATATAAATATCAATCATTTGGTGATAAAATGAAAGTTATGAAGGGGGAAGAATTATTATGGTAAATTTTGACAGAGATTTTTTTGCAGGATTTGTTAGTGGAGCAATTGTAGGAGCAACGGGTTATAAATTGTATGAAGAAAACACTGGAGATTTACAACGTTTAGTAAAGAGAACTGGAGCTTCTGTTGGAACACAAGCAAAACCAGCATTGAGTAGCGATCCTAGCTTAGAAGAATTGATCATGCAAAAAGAAAACTTGGAAGATTTGATTGCTGAAAAAGAAGTCGCTGACAAAAAAGAATAATATTCATAAAATCGTTTATCGATCAGTTAGTATTTAAAAGCTGGGATAGACGATTTTTTTACCCTCAGAATAAATCTACGCTACTGCAAGGCAAGATTACTGAATAAAAAACTGCGATATTAAGTTTCTCCAAAAAAATAGAGATTTATTTGAGTTAAAAGTTAAGAAAAGCTACAATGGCAAAAAGAAATCATATTGGAGGATCAAAAATATGAAATTAAAAAAGATGATCATCGGTCTAAGCTGTTTGGCTTTGTTAGTTTTGGGAGGAAAAACAGTCTTTGCTGATAACAATGAAAAAACTAAAGACGAGGGCTGGGATGTCCCAAGTGTGGCTCTTGGTAATGGTCTAACCCAAGCAGAACAAGAACAAACTTTAGACGAGCTCAAAGCAACCGATGAAAGTTATAATAAATTTATTGTTGATGGCGATGATTTGGTCAAGTATGTGACAGATGTCGATTCTTTTACATCTGATTCGAAAGCTTATTCCAGTGCTTATATCAAACGAACAGATGAAGGATCAGGAGTCAATGTAACGATTGAAACACCAAAAAATATTACGGCTCGAACCGAAGCCAACTATCGCAATGCGGCCATTACCAGTGGAATTTATGATGCCGATATCCGGATTGCGTCAGTACGTGTAATGGATGGCAGTGGAGCATTAGCAGGTATTTATAAGATTTATGACGAAGTGGATCCAGCCAGTGATCAACAAGAAGAACAAGAACGAGCTGAAAATCGTGAAGTTGCTCAAAAAGAAAGTTCGGTTGTTTCTGATATTTCAGAAGAAAATCAGGATAAAGACGACTATTCTGATGATAATTTAGCTGTCGCTCTAGCGAATATTAAATTGGAGTTACAAGGGATCAAAGATGAGTTAGCAAAGATGAATGAAAGTCAGGCCAAAGAAAAAGTCCAGGAAGTTGTGGAAAAGCAAATCAATAAACAGGGTCTGGGTGATGTGGTCAATGGTGATCAAATCAATTCGATCACTAATGTCATGTACGACTTTTCTCAGGCTCCGGCTATCGATGATTCAGAAATGAAAAGTCAGCTCACGAATCTGAAAGATGATCTGATGTCAAACGGAAAAGATTTTATCAATAATACGAAAGAAAAACTAACTAGTGATGAATCAAAAAGTTTTTTCGCTGGCTTGTGGGAACAAGTTACTTCATTTTTTAGTAATCTGTTTAATTAAAAACGATAAATAGAGCAACAGCAGTTAAGCTGGCTTAGCTGCTGTTGCTTTTTTTCAACTAGAAAAAAGTATAACTTATTTTATCGTATTACGTACATTTTTAAAATAATATACGTATTATTGTAAAACTACGTATATTATTAACATAATGTACGTAATATTATAAAACTATGTACATTATCTGACTGAATCAATAATATTTGTAAAGAATTTCTTTATTTTCATCCATTTATTAAGCAATTTTTTCAATACACTCCAATGAAGAATCATCGCAGGAATGGTAGGTTAGTTCCTCAATAAGCTTTTTTTTGCTATAATCAGGTTAATAAATAGCAGGGAGTTTTTTAAATGAAAAAAATGAAATTAAACGTCTGGATCGAAGGGACCGTTATTGCCGCTTTGGCGATGGGGCTTTCCTTTATCCCGCTTCAGAGCGGTAATGCTAGCTTTGATTTGTCCTTAGGTCTGGTACCGCTAGTCTTATACAGTTATCGTCGGGGCTGGAAGCCGGCAATGGTGTCCGGTTTCATTTGGGGGTTATTGAATATTGTCTTAGGATCTGCCATGAAAAATTTCATTAGTGTACCGCAGATCATTTTTGAATATCCCTTCGCTTTTGCTTTTGGCGGTATGGGCGGTGTTGTGGCTGCTAAAGTCCGTAATGCTATGCTCCAAAATAAGAGCAGCAAAGCGATTATGTACATCATTTTAGGCAGTGTCATAGCTGCTTTTAGTCGCTGGTTCTGGCATTTCTGGGCAGGAGTTTTTATCTGGGGCGCCTATGCAAAAGGCGTTAATCCTTATCTTTTTTCGCTAGTTGCTAATGGAGGATCCTTCATTGCCAACGCGATTTATGTAGCGGTTGTTCTGAGCTTGTTATGCGGAATTTCACCCACACTTTTTCTGCCTAAAAAGAAATAGTGATCCGTTAAAATTATGAAAGGAGAACTTATGCTATTTGTTTTCTTTCAGTGAGAAAAACAGAAACTAATAGATTGTGAGGAGGCAATTGAATGCAGATAACAGTATTTGGAGCAACAGGAAAAACAGGGAGAGAACTTGTCCGCTTAGCTCTTGAGGCAGGATATGACGTGGTCGCCTTTGTCCGTGACCTGCAGAAAGTGGATAATAAAAGTGCTCATCTGGAAGTCATTCAAGGAGAGTTAAATGATCGGGCGGCTGTTAAAAGTGCCATAGCAGGAAGTCATTGTGTCTTGAGTGCGCTAGGACCGACAGGCAAGAAAAAAGGCGATCAGCAGTTGAGTGGGGGGATAGCAACTATTTTGTCTGTACTGGAAGAATCTAATATCAAGCGATTGATCGTATTGTCAACGACCAGTGCGCAAGATCCGCTAGATGAAGATGGGCTTCGTTTTAAACTGCGCAGGGCCATGATCAGAGCTGGCCGGCCTACGACCTATGAACAGATCGTTCAATACAGTCAGCTTGTTCGTGATTCCGATACAGATTGGACTTTAGTGAGGATCGCTTCGATTTTGACCAAAGATCCGCTTTCAAAGCAGATCCGCACCGGATATTTGGGTCGTGATGATCTTGGTCCCAAGTTATCACGTACGGATCTGGCCTGGTTTATGCTGGAACAGATCAATAGTACAGAATATATCAGAAAAGCACCAGCAGTCAGCAATTGAATCAAAAAAGAAGCGGATCAGGACAACTGAACAGTCATGATCCGCTTCTTTCTGATTTTCAGGCTCTAAAGACGGCAATTATGATCAGAAGTATCAAGATCACTGTCGTAAAAATAAAGTTCTGATATTCTTTAAAACGCAAATGGGTGAACATAGCGCCTAACATGACGATGCTCAAGCCGATAGCTGCCCACATGGTCAAGAAAGGTAAAATATTTAAGGCTTTGGGTAGTATCAGACCTAAGGCACCTAAAATCTCCATTGTACCGATAAATTTGATCAGATTTCCTGATTCTAAGTGATCCATCTGCTTTAGTTCTGCTTCTTTCTTGCTATACTGAAAAGTTTTGGAATAGCCAGAATTCAAGAAGAGTAAAGCCAGCAAAATTTGTAAAATCCAAACGACAATATTCATTTACTTTCTCCTCCTTATCCTAATCTTCAGTGATCGTCTTGCCGAAATACATCAGTTCCCAGATCCCGTCAGGATTGACAGCCTGGTCTACTTGCTTATTATCCACATATTTCGATACGGCAATTTCTCCGGTAAAGCGTAAATAGGCGCCATCAAAACCGGCTAATTTTGCCAGCAGCTTCTTAATGCCAGTCATTTCATCAATCATTTTAAAACCAGAAATGATTTTATCCATTTTATAAGTGACGATGTAAGTAGCTTCTTCTGATTTGACGGTATATTTTAAGTTTTTCTGAACTGGTTTTTTAGTTGATTCATCAATAAAGTCATCACTGTCTTCGACGATCATATTGCTTTCGTCACCGGAGATGATTTTTTCGTGGTCAGCAATCATCATGACTGGCAGTTTTTGATAGCCATAAGTTTTTTCGGCCGTCGTTTCGGTTGAGATCACCTGGTAATCACCCACGTTGGCTCGTCCCCAGTACCAGTGATGCATGGCTTTGAGCATGAGTGTATCACCCCAGTTGTGATCATGATACCCTTTTCCTCTTACGGCAAGCTCCTTAGTAGCTGACCGGATCGTTCCTGTAACTGTAGCAGCAGGAACGGCAGGCAGCCAGGCAAAGTAACCATCACCAAAGAGGTTGGCCCCAGCTGCAGGACGCCAAGATTTCAGATCATTCTCAATGCTTAAATCAGCGGAAAAATCATCCTTTTCAAAATGAAGTTCATAATGACGGAGATCACCCGTCAGGTAGCTTTTACCGATATGAACATCGCAGTACTGTTTTTTAGCAGAGAAATCAGCTGCCTTTACATCATTGCGGTAAGAAGTTGTCTTTCCCTGAGTGTCGGTCCATTCAAAAGATACCCAAGGTTTTAATTCTGTACTGAGGTTAAAAGGATCTTTGGTCATAAAGGTTGCTACTACACTGCTGCCATCGTCAAGACTGGCATCAAAATACCACCATTCAAAGTTCTTTTCATCGACTTTTGTTCGCAGACCGTCTTCCCAAGGTTCGACCGTGTCAGGATCGACCCCAAAACGTTGATAATCTTCATTTCTATTTGATGCGCGTGCAATTTGTTTTGCCATAATCATACATTCCTTTCCGTAAACTTGACAGATGTCTAAGTTGTCTTTATACTAACCTTAAGGTTTACAACCGTCAACTTTTTAGCTTAAAGCTATTTTAAACAAGAGGAGTGTCTTATTTTATGTATACAGGAGATAATCCGACTGCACTTCAGTCAAGAAAAAAAATCGTAAAAGCCATGTTTTCTTTACTTAAACAAGAAGATTTTTCTGCTATCACAGTGAAGCGCTTAAGTCAGCAGGCACAACTTTCCCGGCAGACGTTCTATATGATTTTTAAAAATCGTGAAGAAGTCATTGAGTGGGGATTAAAGACAATTTTTAAAGAATATCAGCAGGCGTTGAGTGCTACCCAGGCGACAAAACATCAGATCATTCAATTGTTTTTTGAATTTTATCAGAAACACCGAGAAATTATCAATGCGCTCATTGATAATCATTTAGAAAACTTGTTGACAAAGGTCTCACGAGAATGTATGGAGGAATTGAATCTTTTGAATAAGAGCAATAAGTACTATATTTATGGTTTTATATCAGCTGGCCTGACCCAGTTATTGACGGACTGGCATCGTAATGAAGAAGAATTTCCGCTGGCTGAGCTAGCCAGCTTAACGGAAGAGCTGCTAGGTGGAGACAAGTTAACGGATTGATCGGACAGGCTATCATTAAAAAGGACCCGCAGCAAAACAGTTAGCGCGGATCCTTTTTACGATTTTTATTGGTTAGCAATCATCTTTAAACCTTCATAAAATTCAGTGGCTAAATGCAGTGAGTGACCTTCCACAATTTCGTCTACTGTGTTTTCAGGCCAATAAACAGCGAGTTTTGCATCAAAGCCGTTTTCTAAAGGTTTGAATTGATGATAGGGGATATTTACATCCGTCTTATCGTCGGTTAACTTAGCTAAACCAACCATTGACAATGAATAGCTGTCATCTTTGTCTGCCAGAATGCTGGCACTTAACTGATCTTCTTTGACGACAGCTACGTGGACTAGGGTCGGTGTGCCATACATGCCAAAAGGTTCGATCCCGGTAATATTATTGCCTTCCCACATCCCCTGAAAATGTTCAGGGTGAGCAGCTAGACCAACTTTTTCATCTTGTTGCATTTGCTGCATGATCCCCATGAATTGTTCTAAAGAAACCCCTTCAACATGCATATCACAATGCGAAACTTTCATCGGTTTATCTTGAGAGAAGCCAAGCTCTTTCCACATTTCATCGGAACGGGCAAAAGAACCTTGATAGTATTCTTGAATTTCTTTGCCACTGTGAGCCAGGCGATTTTCAATTGAAACTTGCCAGATTTTATCTTTGGTCAGAAAGTCGATATCATCATCATCCAGAATTTCAGCTTCATCTTTGATTTCAATTCCATGCTGGCGCATTTGATGCAAAACGTGCAAATTCCGCTGGTATGCCAGCTCTTCAATATGAGCAGCTTCCCATTTTGTGCCATCAATATTAAAATTTACGACTACATTATTCATGTACAAATTCCTCTTTCTTTAATCTACTTTAACTACAATATTCATGTTAAGGTATCCCTATAAATAAAGCTACAACACATTTAAAAGGAGTGTTGAAATTAATGATAGAAAAAGATTCCTTATTGCCTACGACCAGAGAGAATCTGATGGAAGCTTTCTGTCTGCTTAATTGTGAAATGCCTGTAGAGAAAATAACCGTTAGCCAATTAGCCAGAAAAGCCGGTTATGATCGAACGACTTTTTACCAGTATTTTTTAGATCTGGAAGACCTGCAAAAAGCAGTAGAAGAGGACTTTACTGCTTTCATAAAAAAACATCGAGCGAATACAGCTGTCTCTGATACTAGTTTTGTTCAGACGATGCTGGTGGCCTATCAGCAGAAGCCGCTTTACTTTAATGCTCTATTGGGTAAGTATGGAGATGGAGCTTATCTTTATCAGCTGGTGGATTCTTTTAAATTCGATCTGGCAGAGCTACATTTGCCAGATGACGATAAACGAAAAGAATATCTGATTGAGTTTCATCTGACAACTACGCTCGCTCTATTTCGTCACTGGCTGCAGCACGATAAAAATTTACCTCTGGAAGAACTGATTATTTTGATCAAGCAACTTTATATGGATGGAATTAATGGAGCAGTCAATTAAATGAACTTTTGAGAAAGGAATCGTCTATACGAATTTTGGTCCTCCTGAAGTTTTACAGGTTCAGGAAATTCAGAAACCTAGTCCTAAAGCAAACCAGCTGCTTGTCCAAGTCAAAGCTTCCTCTATCAATATTACGGATTATCTGCGTTTTATCCAACCGATGGCTACCGGGAAAACTCCCTGGTATATTCGATTAATGGACAGAGTTTTATTACGAGCTATTCATAAAGTTCCCGGTTGTGACATTGCAGGAACTGTGGTTGCAGCAGGAGATAAGGTAAGTAAATTTAAAATTGGAGGTGAAGTTTACGGTATGACACCGCAATTTCTTGGGGGCTGGGCTGAGTATGCCTGTATTAATGAAAAAGATCTTTATTCTAAGCCGACGAATGTTTCTTTTGCAGCAGCTTCTGCGGTGCCCGTAGTGGGAATTACAGCCCTTGCTGCCGTGAGAAAATCCGGAATCAAAGCTGGCCAGAAGGTATTAGTCCAAGGTGCAACAGGTGGGGTCGGTCATTTTGTCCTGCAACTTGCAAAGGAAAAAGGAGCAACCGTTACTGCTGTCTGCAGTAGCCGCAACGCAGTGATGGTAAAAAACCTGGGAGCAGATCAAGTAAACGATTATAAAAAAGAAGACTTTGCTGCAGAAAATAAAAAATTTGATGTGATCATCGGTGTGAACGGCTATCGTTCTTTGACTACATACTTAAACTCCTTAGCAGATGGGGGAACTTATCTGGTAGTCGGGGGAATGAAACAGGCCCTTTTACATGCCTTAGGCGGTCCTATTCGTTCTATCGGCAGAGGTAAAAGAATGACTGGTGTTGCTTTTCCTTTGATCAAAGATAAAGGAATCGATGAGTTAAATGAACTGATGAAAAGAGAAAGAATCAAACCTTACATTGATCATGTTTATCCAGCTGAAAAAGCACCGGATGCCATTGAATATATTATCGATGAACATGCGCAGGGAAAAGTAGTGATTTGTCTAACGTTTAAAGAACACAAGTAAAGATTAAATTAAATTCAACAAGAGGCTGGGACATACGTATTTCCCAACAATAATTCACGAAAAATCAGGTCTTGCGATTCAGCAGGTTTCGTTCTTTACGACGAGAACCTGCTGGAGCTCAGGAGCAATCCTAAAAGGTTCAGGAATTTATTGTGGTTGGAAAAATATGTTCCAGCCTCTTGTTTTTAAGTTGTTAAACTTGCTGCTTATTTTTTTCTCTTGCTGAAATTACGCCAAATAGTAGGGTAACAAGCATTAATAACAGGTGCACAATGGCTAACCATGGTTTTTGCTGGAAGATTCCTATATAAAAGCCCATAAATAGCGAAACTACATAGCTTAATCCGAATTGAAGCAGGAAAGCCACATCAAGCTGTTTGAAAAATTCAAATCGATTTTGAAGAAACATCTGGTAAAGGATATAAGCCAGAGTTCCGAGAAATAAGACTAGAAAAGCGATAACGGCAAAAGGTGGGACAAAATTATTTATTATCGCAAAGATGCCGACAACTACTATAAAGCTCACAATGGCTTCTAGGTAGTTGACCAGTGAGAACCCGAAACGCCGGCTGTTACTTGCTTGAGTGTTAAACTTCTTGTCGTTTGCAGCCATGATCATAGTTAAAGGAACAATCGCTGCTGAATAGCCCAGATAGTTCATCCATGGAATACCATAAAGAGCATCCATGGTGATTTTTAAATTAACAGGTGTTCCGATCCAATCCCAAAGTCCGCCACTTGTGCGGATGGCAATAACATCCCAGATGAGATCCCAGCCGATCACGATCACATAGGCGATCATTCCAGCTACAAATGGTTTTTTGTTAATTTTTTTACCAGCAGCAATGGCTAAAGGCATTAAGAGTCCCCAGCCCAGTCCGACCCATAGAGGACAACTTTTAAGTGCTTCAGCATTTCCTATGTTAATAAAGAAATCTGGATAATAGTGATAAGTTTTAAAAATATTCACACTGAATAATTCTAAGGAAAGACCTAATAATGAGCAGGTGATTAATTGGAACAGTTGCTCAAAGCGCTTGTTTTTCACCAGTGCTAAGGCAGCTAACAAATAGACTACATAAAAAACAACTTCTATCGTTCTAGCTAATTGCATAGCAGACATAAATATTACCTCCTTGTAGATAAGCCTTCAATGATTAATTTTTGGCTAAAATACTTTTCCTGTGCTTGTAAAACTATAAAAATCCGTTCCATTTTTGTGAAAATACTTCTTATTGACCTCCCTTTCTTACGTAATATAGAATAAAAGCTGACACTTGTCAAGTTTATTAAAATTTTTTTGAAAAAATTTTCTTTTGCTATTATCAAATATTTGTAAGATGAAACCGATTAGACATCAGAAGACTATCAGCATTAAAAACATTTTCATATGTGGATCTCAGTTCAACAAAAAAAGCCTCTTTTTGCGGGAGGCATGACTTCTTACGAATCGATATGCTAAAAATCCTGTTCGATCAAGTGATAGAGTTTTTCGATAAAGGCAGTCTGTCGTAAAGAAGATAAAGGTTCATTGGTCGTCAGATAATATTTGATACTTGTCAAGGCATAGTTTGCCAATAATTCTTTTTCCAAAGGATCAGTCACTTTAAAGCTTTCTTCACATCTTTGTTTCAATAAATGGTTAAAGTCGGCTTCAAAGTCGTATTCTTCTGTATGAATGGTTAGTAGAGCTTTGAACAGCTGCAAGTCTTCATTATTAGAAATAAAACTATCCATCAGGTGATTAAGATCAGATCCTTCTTGTTTTAAACGCGTGGTTAGGGCCTGGTCATATTTAGCAATCAGTTTGTCACCGAGCTTTTCGGCCAAGTCATATTTGTCGAGATAATAAGTATAGAAAGTTTTTCGGTTGATCTCTGCCTGGGCAGCAATCTCACTTACAGTTGTCTTTGCAAAGCCTTTTGCTAGTACACTTTCAACAAAAGCTTCTTCGATCGCTTGTAGGGATCTTTTTGTACGCAGGTCCATCTGCTTCACATCCTAATTGAAATTCGTAACAATTTTTTTTAAAGTGTTACCTAAGTGACAATCTGGTAAGACTTGTCCGTTTCTTTTAATCTTATCATACCATATAATGAAATTATCAACTAAGGAGGGAATTTCAATGAGAGCTAGAATTATGGATACAGATGCAGATTTTCAAAAGTTAGGAATTAATCCAGATAAAGTGGAACTGTGGGAAGAAGGTCGTCGCGATACCAGTGAACCCGGTCATAATGAGGTTTGGTATTTTGATGCCACCATGGAGGATGGGACCAAGTTTATGGCAGGATTTCGCCCGATCGATCCGGCAAAAATGGCTACAGGTGGCGATTCGCCTAATGTGAATATCATTGTTACAACACCGGCTGGAGAAGAAAAAGGGGACTTTCATTATTTCACAGCAGAAGAATCTTATACCGGAGAAAAAGAAGGTTGTGATTTAAAATATGGGACTGATACAGCCAAAGGCGATTTCAAAAACTATGATATCCATATCGAACCTACAAACGGTGTCGGCTGCGATCTGCACTATGAAGCCTTAGTCGATCCGTTTAGACAAGGTACTGGAATCGTAGCGTTTGGCGATCATGATGAATACCACCATACCGATCTGTCCGTACCTAAAAACAAAGTAACAGGAACGGTCTATTATGATGGTAAAACCCATGAAGTGTCAGGAGTAGGCTACCATGATCACCAATGGATGAGTGCCAATCCAATGGCTTTGTATCATCACTGGCTGTGGGGCAGAATGTATACGGAACAATATACGGTTTATATTTATGATTTTGTTGCCAATGAAAAATATGGTTTTAAACGTCTGCCCATGTTTGGATTACTAGATAATAAAACAGGAGAACTGGTCTTTGAAACAGACGGACAGATGACTTTGGATACAAAATTAGAAGAACAAAGTCAACTGCACCGTGATTTTCCTAAAGAAAGTCATTACATCTTCAAGAATGAAGATGGCAGAGAAGTAGAGCTTTCCATCAAGTGGGAACAGGAAATTGAAACCAGAGATATGTATAGCAATGCAGCTGAGCCAGCTAAAAAACAATTCGATACCATGAATATCAAACCATTTTATATGCGTTACTATGCCAAAGGCAATGTTGTTTATCGCCAACCAGGAAAAGAAGATCAAAAGAGTTCCGGAGATATGATCTATGAATATGCTTATTTAGGCAAACCGGATCCGCGTGCTAATGTTTAAAAAATTGATGAAAGGAGGTTATCCGAGTCGGATAGCCTCCTTTTTGGGGAATATGAAAAACTTCTATTCATAATGGTTACTGTAAACAATGATGGAGATAAAAAGTACTATTTCCTAAAATAATGAAAGCACGGTCAGAATGAACGTTTTTACGTAAGAAAGTTTATTATTCAGAGTAAGTAAGCGTTGAAATAAAAGGGAGTATTTCATATGACAGAATGAGAAATATGGAAAACATATTTTCAGAAGAATTTTTATTTAGGTTCTATCAGACAAAATCTTTGAATAAGCCCTTGTTTTTCCTTTCCTACTTTCTTCTTTTTCTAAAAGAGCTAATTTCTGCAGGATATTTCCTAGCGTGATGTGCTTCATCTCTTCTTAGACAACAGCTTGCAGATGATCATATTCTTCTTGTAAAACTTTTTGGATATTTCCGCCAATCACACATTTTTGATCAGTCGTTGTATCGACTAGAAATAAGTCATCCTTGTTTTCAAGACTTTTATAGATATCATAGAGGGTAATAGTGTTGACATTTTTGTTTAAAGTAGGGTGCGTCTGACCATTGATTGTCTGAATCAGCTGTGCCTTTTTTAATAGTCCCATTATTTTTCGTATATTCGAAGGATTTGTTTTTACACTGTTCCTAATAGCAGTACTGGATAGACAATTTGTATTTTTGAAAATTGCGATATAAGCAAGGATATGAACAGCATCACTGATTGGGTGGAATTTTTCATGTAGATCTACTCCTAAATATAAAATTATTGACAACTTGTTTCTAAGAGAATATTATACACCTGTATATTATAAAAATACTGATTTTTGGTTGGGTAAGAGGGGGAGAAAAGAGAAGAACTATTCATTATGAATGGCTGTATAGCTTGAGAGTTGTTGTTTTGTTTTAAAAATTTGATTGATCACAAAAAAATGGAGGTTATTTTTATTATGAAGACGATTCTTATTGCAGGGGCAGGGGAAAGGCTGGGTTTTTCGCTTGCTAAACGATTTGGAAAAGAGGATTTTCAAGTCGCTCTTTTGGCGCGTAATCCAAAAAAATTAGAGTCAATGACAGAAAGACTACAGGAACAAGGGATCAAAGCTGCTTACTATGTAGCAGATCTCAAAGTGAAGGAACAGGTTATACAGGCTGTAGCAGCTGTAAAAAAAGATTTCGGTCCGATTGATGTGCTGGAATTCAGTCCAATAGCTGTTAGCGTAGCTGCAGCTACAGCAGTAAAAACGACACCTGAAAATGTGCGCGATCCCTTTGAAGGATTTGTCATAGGGGCAATCAATGCGGTAAATAGTGTTCTTCCAGACATGGAGTCACGGGGTGAAGGAGCATTATTCTTTACCACTGGTTTATCAGCGCTATACCCCATGTCTATGTTGAACAATATAGGGATGGCTTTAGCTGTTCTACGTAGCTACATAGCTAATCTGAAGACAGAACTGTCTCCTAAAGGCATTAAAATAGCCCATCGTTCGATCGGTTTACAAATCAAGCCGGGGAGTGGTAATGAAAATGATCCGGACACGATCGCAGATATGTGGTATCAAGTTTACGCAGAAAAAATGGAGGATGAACAAACCTATCCTAAGGGAATCACTCCTAAAGACATTTCATTTTAGTTTATAAGGAGTGGACTTTAGCTTTAGACAAAGGAGGAAAAACATGACTTATTTTAGCAATCATCAGTTGATAAAAAAAGAATTATTAGATAAGGGATACAGAGAATATCGCGGAAAAGAGATGAATGTTTATTTTAATGGGGAGATATGCATTCATGCGGCTGAATGTATAAGGGGAAATAGTGCCGTATTTAACCCAAGGCAAAAGCCCTGGATAAAGGTAGATAGTGCATCTGCTGCGGAAGTGAAAAATATTATTGATCGTTGTCCTAGTGGAGCTCTCCAATATGAAAGTGAGTGAGCCTCATGTACATTGTAGAAAAGAAAAATAAATTTGTTGCTGTTAGCGAGACGGGTAAAATAATGGGTGAGCTATCTTATAGTCCCGCTGGAGACAAATTGTGGATCATTGACCACACCGATGTAGATGATCTGTTTCGTGGGCAGCACGTCGGGAATAAATTATTAGAATATGCGGTAGAAGCTGCCAGAAAGACGGAGCGAAAAATTCTCCCTTTGTGCCCATTTGCCAATCGGGTCATGTCTCAAAATAGGGGAAAATATGCAGATATACTTTTCTCTTAAATAAAAGTGAAGTGTCTATTGGGAAAGCACCTAAAAAGATCCCAGTTCATGAAAAAGAAACGAGGCTATTGCGTCTTACGCTGGCCTTGTTTCTTTAGTTAAAAAAATGTTTGTGTTGCAGTGGTGAGATTACTGTGAAGAGCCGTCATGAAAGTTTGTGGATACTTGAACGAAAATAGTCGATTATACTTCTTGTATATAGAGGATATTCTGTTCTGGTTATCAGTCACACTGATTGATTCATGTGATAGAAAAGCTGAGGATAAGCTCTAATTGTTACACTGAAGCTTGTCCTCGTTATAAGCGTTACTCAAAAACTGAAAAAGAGCAGGTCTGAAAAGATTATTTTAGTTTTCCTGCGGCCTCGGAATTACTTATTTTTAGCTTTTACTTTTTTTATTGCAGCTTCGATTGCCTTCTTTTGAATGAAAGAAGGTTTTTGCTGAGCTGCGATATGCAGGCCATTGTTAAATTCAACCAGCAAATGCCATTTATGACCTTCTGCGATTTCCTTAGGTGCATTTTCGGGTAAGAAAACGCCGAGTTTTACTTTCATGCCTGTTTCGGTATTGGTCAATTGATGCATGCCCAGCATTTTTGTGTCAATGCCATTTGAGCGCAGATAGGTTTTCCCTGCCATGACGATGTCGACGTCCTTATCTGGTGTTACGGGATAGTCGTCCTTACTGCCAGGTTTTAAATCCAGATAAGAAGGATCTTT
>DATGVB010000061.1:0-6414 GCA_035300805.1 Tetragenococcus sp.
CTGGGCGGATTTACCCAAGCCCTTTTTTATTTTGGCCCCCATGGAAGATGTGACTGATGTCGTCTTTCGCCATGTGGTTCAGACAGCCGGAGCACCGGATGTGTTTTTTACTGAATTCACCAACTCAGACAGTTACTGTCATCCAGAAGGACAAAAGAGTGTTCTCGGAAGGCTGACTTTTACTAAAGACGAGCAACCCATAGTGGCCCATATCTGGGGAGATAAGCTGGGATTTTTCAGCCAGATGAGCTTGGGCATGGCTGAAATGGGCTTTAACGGGATCGATCTTAATATGGGTTGTCCGGTTCCCAATGTAGCCGGCAATGGCAAAGGCAGCGGCCTGATTTTACGCCCTGAAAGAGCAGCGGCAATTATTCAAGCCACAAAAACAGGCGGACTGCCGGTGAGTGTAAAAACACGGATCGGTTATTATAAAACAGATGAAATGACTACTTGGCTCAGCCATCTTTTAAAACAAGATATCGCCAACTTGACTGTTCATTTGCGGACCCGTCAAGAAATGAGCAAAGTGCCCGCTCACTATGAAATGATCCCGCAGATTGTTGCTTTACGTGATGAAATTGCCCCACAGACATTGATCACGATCAATGGAGACATTGCAGACAGGTCAAGCGGCCTGCAGTTGGCTGATAAGTATGGCGTAGACGGGCTGATGATCGGTCGTGGGATTTTTCAAAATCCCTTTGCTTTTGAAAAAGAGACCAGAGAACATAGCATTGGTGAAAAAATGGATCTATTGCGGTTACAGCTAGACCTGCAGGACCAGTATAGTCAAATCATTCCGCGTTCTATTTCAGGCTTGCACCGTTTTTTTAAAATTTATGTCAAAGGTTTTCCTGGAGCTGGCGATTTGCGCAATCGTCTGATGCACACTCAGACAACTGACGAAGTGCGCCACTTATTACAAGATTATTAAAAATTAGTCGTGAGAAGTTAAAACTCACGTCTATTTTTTTACTGAAATTATTGTTATGAGAAAAATTTATTGGAGATATGTAATAATGGTGCTATAAAGTATTTGAAAAAATAGATAGGAGGAAAATATATATGTTAGAAATACCACAAAAAATGAAAGGTGTTTATTTTTAACTGGATTTGGTGGCTTTGGAAAATTAACATATCGGACAGATATCGATGTGCCTTTACCAAAAAAAGATGAAGTGCTAGTCAAGATCAGTGCCGCTGCAATTAATAATACGGATATAAATACTCGAATTGGCTGGTATTCAAAAAATGTAAAAACAGCTACGAATATCGGCGGGAAAAGCGGTTTTAAAAATGTTGAGGAGGATGGCTCTTGGCTAGGGCAGCCATTGACTTTCCCCAGAATACAAGGCGCTGATGGCTGTGGCACGATTGTAGCGGTAGGAGATCATGTAAGCAAAAAACGAATCGGTGAAAGGGTAATTATTCGAAATGTGCAAGAACGACCAAGCAGCAAAGCCGGCTTGGAATGTTTTACTTTTGGATCAGAATGTGATGGAACTTTTTGTGAATACACGACTGCATTGTCAGAAGAAACATTTGTTGTTAATAGTAATTTAAGTGATGGAGAGTTAGCGGCTTTGCCTTGTGCCTATGCTACGGCGAATAATCTTGTTGCCAGGGTAGGGATAAAAGAAAAAGATCTAGTCGTAATTACAGGTGCCTCTGGTGGCGTAGGGACGGCTTTGATCCAATTAGTAAAAGCTAGAGGTGCAAAAGTAATTGCTGTATGCTCCTCGGGTCATGAAAAGAGCATAAAAAAATTAGGAGCCGATCAAGTCATTTTTCGTGGGGAAAACTACGTTGAAAAAATAGGTGAAATGACTGTTGATGTTGTCTTTGATGTGGTGGCTGGGAATAGTTGGCCACAATTATTGAAAATTCTTAAAAAAGGCGGCAAGTTGGGGATGTGCGGAGCCGTTGCAGGACCAGTGGTTGATTTTGATGTACGTGATCTGTACCTAAAAGATATTTGTATTTTTGGCGCTAGCTACCAAACAAAAAGCTCTATGTTAGAGTTGATTGATTTTGTCGAGCAGGGAAAAGTAAAGCCGCTGATTGCTAAGAAATTTTCTTTAAAAGATATTGTAACGGCACAGAAAGCTTTTCTTTCCAAAAAATATGTAGGGAAAATTATTTTAACTGTTGATGATGAATGAAGATTTAACTTTACAGTTATTTTATCTACAGCTTATTCTTGTTACTATTTTTTTGAATATGCTATTATGAAATTAGACTTAAAGATGTTTGTTAAAATCTAAAATAAGGAGATATTCTATGAAAACCAGTTTATTGTTAGTCTCTCATAGTCAGGAAATCACGGATGGTCTGAAAAAAATGATCGAACAAATGCAAACTTCTGATGATGTAGCGATTTTTTCTTTGGGCGGAACAGCAGACGGAGAAATTGGTTCAGATGCGACAAAAATCGTGACGGCGGTAAATGAGGCCGATCAAGCCTCCCAGCTGTTAGTCTTTGCGGATATCGGCAGTGCTATATTAAACGCTGAAATGGCTAAAGACATGATCGATGAAGAGCAACAGGCGCGTTATCATTTAATGAATGTCCCATTAGTAGAAGGAGCTTTTGCTGCGGCGATCACAGCCGGTGTGACAGATGATCTTGAGCAGATCATCGCAGAAGCGAAAAAAGCAGCCATTAAAGAGTGGGATTAATTAAAGGAGGAGATTCCATGAAGAAAATTATTAATGATACGGCTGATATCATCGAAGAAATGGTCAGCGGTTTGACAGCGGCTTATCCGAAATTGGTCCATCGTGTCAAAGATTCACGAGTGATCGCTAAAAACGATGTGAAAGAACAAGTGGCCTTAGTTTCCGGCGGCGGTAGTGGACACGAACCGTCACATGCCGGTTTTGTGGGAGATGGTATGCTAAGTGCTGCTGTGGCCGGGGATGTCTTTACTTCGCCTACGCCTGATCAAGTCCAAATAGCGATCAACGAAGCCGACCAGGGTCAAGGAGTCTTATTGGTGGTTAAAAATTATACGGGCGATAATCTAAACTTTGAAATGGCTCAGGAAATGGCTGAAATGGATGATATCAAAGCCGAAATCGTTGTGGTCGATGATGATATTGCCGTTGAAAACAGTGAATTTACAGCCGGAAAACGCGGCGTTGCCGGTACGATTCTGGTGCATAAAATTTTGGGCGATGCAGCCCGCAATGGTGCTTCTTTAGCTGAATTAAAAAAATTAGGCGATGAAGTCGTTCCTAAAATTAAAACAATCGGTCTGGCTTTAAGTGCAGCAACTGTTCCTGAAGTAGGAAAACCAGGTTTTGAATTGGCCGAAGATGAAATTGAATTTGGCGTTGGTATTCACGGAGAAGCCGGCTATCGTCGAGAAAAAATCCAGCCTGCTAAAAAATTAGCTGAAGAATTAGTCACTAAAATTTTGGCCGACTATGATAAAAAACCAGAAAAAGTCGGTGTTTTAGTTAATGGGATGGGAGGGACGCCTTTGATGGAGCAATTTATCTTTATGCATGATGTCTTACAGCTATTAAAGGACCATGAGGTCGAAGCGACCTTCACCAAAGTCGGTAACTATATGACTTCTTTAGATATGGAAGGCGTCTCTCTGACTTTGATTGATTTAGCAGACGATCATTTGCAGGCTGCCTTAGAAAGCCCCGTTACAACAATTGCTTGGTAGGAGGAATGAAGGATGCAATTAACAACAGCAGATGTACAGAAGTGGCTGGCTGCCTTTAGTTCAGCCATTAAAGAAAATAAAGCGTATCTAAGTGACTTGGATACCCCCATTGGCGATGGCGATCATGGCAATAACATGGCGCGCGGAGTGACCGCTTATGATGAGACGATCGCCAAAAAAACACCGGAAAGTATCAGTGCCAGCCTGCAGGCCTTAACGATGGCGATGATCTCTAAAGTTGGCGGGGCATCGGGACCTTTATATGGTTCCGCTCTGATGAATATGGTCAAAGAAACCAAAGAAGTAAAGAGCATTGATTCTTATGAACAACTAGGTAAAATCGTTTCCCAGGGTCTGGCCGGCATCAAAAAACGCGGCAAAGCCGAATTTCAGGATAAAACCATGATCGATGTCTGGGAACCTGTGGCGGATGCTTTAAAGGCAGGCGGTTTAACTAAAGATCAGATCGAAGCTGCCAAAGAAGCAACCAAGGATCTAGTGGCCAAAAAAGGACGGGCTTCTTATTTAGGCGAACGTTCCGTTGGTCATATTGACCCGGGAGCTGCATCGAGTGCCCTATTTTTTGAGACCTTAGTGGATGTGATTGGTTAACAGCAAAAAAGCCTCAGTGATGGGGCTTTTTTTGCTAAACTAAAGAATTTTGAGAGGAAAAGCAAATGAAAGCAGTCTTTAAAAAAGCGCGAAGAAAAGATTTATCTAAAATTGTTGCTATTTATAATGAGACAATTGCCAGCCGGATGGTAACTGCAGATTTAGAAGCTGTATCAGTGGCATCGCGCCAGGCTTGGTTTGAAGCACACGGAGAAAAAATGCCGCTCTGGCTGATAATAGCTGATACAAAAGTAGTGGGCTGGGTCGGACTAGACGCTTTTTATGGCCGTAAAGCTTATCAGAGAACAGCTGAGATCAGTATTTATATTGACGCTGACTACCATTATAAAGGCCTCGGTCAGCAAGCCATCGACTTTGTTATTGAACAATTAAAAACACTGCAGATTGATACTTTACTTGCCTTTATTTTTGGTCATAATCAGCCTTCATTAAATTTATTTGCCAAAAATGGCTTTGAGCATTGGGGACATCTACCTAAAGTAGCATTGATGGATGATAAAAGGCGTGATTTAGAAATAATGGGTCGCAATTTTCTAAAAATTTAGAAATTATTTTTTTGTCGTTTCCTCATTGACTTTCTCATTATGACTGACTATCATGTATTTTAATAAATAAATGCGATGAGAAAGAAAAGTATTATCTGATTTGTTTCAGCGAGCCTTGTCTGGTGCAAGAAGGCAATCAGAAAAGATAAGAAAATCCCTTTTGAGCTATATGTTGAAAAAAGTAATGCATATTGGTGACACCCATTATCGTGTTAGCGCATCGCTTTTTATGGCCGTGCGTGAAGTGGCAGAAGATAAAATTTCTGCAATAAAGGTGGTACCGTGCATATTTAGCACCCTTGATTTTTCGTTTGAAAATCAAGGGTGCTTTTTTTAGCTGTAACCAAATTTCTCAAGAACAGTTATTTGTAAAGAAGAATGGAGGAATTATCATGAAAGAGTACAGTGTTTATCGATTCATTACCGAAGTTTTAAAATTGACGCCCCAGGATTTTGCTCATAAAGCCAAAATTACTCGCCATGTTTTGTCTTCCTACCGTTTGCAGCATACCTGTGTCGGTGACTTGCCCTTAGCTCTGATAAGTGATCTGGCAAATTTTGCTAATATGAATTTAGAAGAAACGGTTGAGAAATTATGGCAGTTCGAGTTAGAAGCAGTCTAGCTTCAAAAATAAGCAGTCCTTGGATCTACTCCAAGTCAGGCGAAGTATGAGTAGATCCAGGCGTAATCTACTCCAAGTCAAGGGAAGTTTGAGTAGATCCAGGCGTAATCTACTCCAAGTTAGAGAAAGTATGAGTAGATCAGGGGATAATCTACTCCAAGTTAGAGAAAGTATGAGTAGATCAGGGGATAATCTACTCCAAGTCAGAGAAAGTATGAGTAGATCCAGGCGTAATCTACTCCAAGTAAAAGTATATGAATTTTTTTGAGAATGTATTGTATTTGTGTTTTGTGTTATACTACTATTGGATGTTTTGACTCGGAAATTTTAAACCCAAATAGATATCTAAAAAAATAATGAGAGGTGAATAATTTGACACAAATAAAAATCATTCCGCTTAGTGGTGTAAGAGAAAATGGTAAAAATCTTTACATTGCTGAAGTTGATGAAGATATTTTTGTGTTAGATTGCGGCTTACGCTATCCGGAAAACGAACAGTTTGGAATCGATACAGTCATTCCTGACTTTAGTTATTTGGAAGAAAATGCGGATCGGGTAGCCGGAATCTTTGTAACACACGGGCATGCAGATGCCATTGGCGCTTTGCCCTATTTTCTAGAAAAAATTCAGGCCCCAGTATTCGGGACCAAACTAACGATCGAACTGGCTAAACTGTCAGTCCACCGTTATGAACCAACCAAGAAGTTTAAAGAATTTCATGTGATCGACGAACAGACTGAAATCGATTTTGGTAATACAGTTGTCAGCTTCTTTTCAACGACGCATACGATCCCTGATTCAGTCGGGATCTCTTTGAAAACACCAGCCGGCAATATTGTATACACAGGTGATTTTAAGTTTGATCAGACGGCTGTCTCTTCTTACCATACAGATTTTAGCCGTTTAGCCGAAATTGGTAAAGAAGGGGTA
>DATGVB010000062.1:0-4325 GCA_035300805.1 Tetragenococcus sp.
GCCATGCTGAATTTGCTGTGTTACAGCGGATTTTTCAGTTCTTTATTTTGCAAAGAGTACACAGACACATTCGGGTGCATAAATATCTTTTTCTATTAAAGTCAGTTGACCTGTCTGAATATCACGTTCAAATAAAGTCAAGTTATCTGAGTTTTGATGTCCACAGACCAGAAAATGGTCATCAGCATTTAAATTGAAATCGCGGGGAAAGTCACCCTCTGTGGGAATATTCTGGACGTATGTTAACTGTTCACCACTATCATTGACGGCAAAAACAGTGATTGAATTATGACCACGATTGGACAAGTATAAAAATTTGCCGTCTTTTGTGATCCGAATAGCTGAACCACTATTAAAATGGGTAAATGCTTCAGGGATCGTAGGCAGTTTTTCCAAGCTAGTAAAACTAGCACTAGTGGTATCATAGCTCAGGACTGTTACGCTGCTATCAAGTTCACCAAACAGATAAGCGATCTTGCCATTCGGATGAAAAATCAGATGACGCGGACCGGTACCGGCTGGCGCGATCCATTGACTGACTTCCGTTAACTTACCTTGAGCTGAAACATCGTAAGTGTAGATTCGATCTGTTCCTAGATCACAAACTGCTAAACGCCCATCCGTTGTCAAACCAGCATAATGAGCATGAGCGTGATCCTGATTTTCGTGTGGTCCGGTAGCTTCTTTATGGCAGATAGAGTCAGTTGCCTCTAAAGAGCCATCCGCTAAGATCTGATAAACATTGACTTCACCTTTATGATAGTTAGCGCCGTAAACTAATTGTCGCTTTTCATCAATTGCTAAAAAACATAGAGGAGCCCCTACTTTTGTGACGGTATTTAATAAGTGATAGTGACTGTTGTAAGCGGCAACTCCACCCTGGTCATTTACAGCAGTTACATTATATAGATTTTTTGCCTGACTTTGGGCCAGATAAGTCGGGCTATTTTCTTTAGCTACTAAGGTTAAGTTACTTAGAGCTTTTTTGTTAGTATCCAATTCAATCGTATAGATCCCCTGGCTGGCACCCCGTGTATAAGTACCTAATAAAATTTTTTCTAACATGGAAGTCCTCCTTGTAAAATGATAATCTTATTGTAACATATGCCAAGTTGAAAATAGTCAATAATGCCGCAAAAAAACTTTCTGTGTTATACTCTAGGAAAGTAATTAATTACAAGGAGCGATGGTTATGCAACAAGGAAAAATTTTGCACATAGGAAATCAGGCAATTGATCAGACTGAAAATATGTTGCTTTTTTTTGGTGAAAAAGCAACGGCTGGCTTAGCGCCATATTCTGTCATACAAAAAATTGCTGAACCAGAAAAAATCAATTTAAAAGTGGGAGATAAGATCGTTTTTGGTCAGCAGGAATATCAGATCACTTATCTGGGGCATCTGGTCAATGAAAATCTGCAGACGATCCAACATGCTTCTTTTGTATTTGCAGATGCTCCACAAGATAAATTAGCTAGCAGTGTTTACTTATCACCTGCTGTTTTGCCTAAACTTTCTCCAGGTATGACAATTATTTACGGCTAAAGAAGGGATCTTATGAAAAAAAAAGAAAAAAACTCATTCTCCTGGTTTTGGAAATGGTTTTTAAATAATCAGGTAGTTACCGCGTTACTGATCGTACTTTTAATTTTGCTGATTATTAATTTATTTACAAAAGTATCATATCTTTTTGCTCCAGTCTGGCAATTTTTTAGAGTGATTGGTCTGCCTGTAATCTTGGCAGGAATTTTATTTTACTTAATGAACCCCGTTGTAGACTTTTTTGAGAAAAAAGGAGTTAAACGGATCTATACGATCTGGGGACTTTTTATTCTGGTAATAGGCCTGATCACTTGGGGAACTGTCGTAATTGTGCCGGAGATCCGTGAGCAAGTTGCTAGCTTTGCGGCCAATCTTCCCGGTTATATAACAACTGTTCAGAGTAGTTTAGAAGATTTCTTTTCTGATCCTAAATTTGCCCAGTTACAAGACCAAATTGCGACTTATGGTGAAAAAATAATGGCAAGTGTGACTGAGATGATCCAAAATATTTCCAAAATCACTGTTCAAAGTATCGGCAGCTTTTTTGGTGCCGTTGCTTCGATCATAGTTGCTTTACTGACGATGCCCATTATCTTGTTCTATTTACTTAAAGATGGGAAGAACTTAGCGCCTTATCTGGTTGATTTTTTACCTACTAAAATGCGTAAACCCACTATGAAAGTATTAGTCGAAATGAACCAGCAAGTTTCTTATTATATTCGCGGACAGCTAACCGTGGCTTTTCTGGTAGCAGTCATGTTTATGACCGGCTTTTCTATCATTAATTTAGACTATGCGATCACTTTGGGTATTTTAGCGGGTATTTTGAATTTGGTTCCCTACATTGGTTCATTTTTAGCTATGGTTCCGGCAATCTTTCTAGGAATTGTGGGAGGGCCGCTATTATTAATTAAAATTCTGATTGTTTTTGCTATCGAACAGACAATTGAAGGTCGCTTTGTCTCTCCGCTTGTCCTAGGAAATCAATTAGCTGTCCATCCAGTGACAATTTTACTGGTTTTACTCACCTCAGGAAAACTATTTGGCTTTGTCGGTGTAGTCTTGGGGATTCCTGCCTATGCAGCAGCCAAGGTTATCATTACGAATGTCTTTGAGTGGTATAAAGAAATTTCAGGCTTGTATAAAGATGACAAAAAGACAGAAAATAAAGCAGAACCGCAAGAAACAATGGATGAAAATTCTTAAAGGGCGCCAGGCACTTGCTTTTTATTATTTAATCAAGTAAAATACACTTGTGTCTGCTTACAGACATCACCTGTCACTTCGTTTGACGATTCACCAACGCTTTACGCAGTTACAGGAAAAGAAAATAAAGAGGTGGAAGAAATGGCAATTTCAAAAGAACAAAAAAACGAAATCATCACAAAATTTGCGCGTCATGAAGGAGATACGGGTTCACCCGAAGTTCAAATCGCTGTCTTAACTGCAGACATTAATGCTTTGAACGAACATATTCGTGAACACAAAAAAGATCACCATTCATATCGCGGATTGATGAAAAAAGTTGGCCATCGTCGTAATCTTTTAGCTTATTTGCGAAACAAAGATGTTACTCGTTATCGTGAATTGATCAAAGCTTTGGGCTTGCGTCGTTAAGAGGATCGAAAAAAGTGAGGTTCTTTCTTGGATCTCACTTTTTTATTATGAGATAAAAAGCTGTGCTAGTTGACTAGCCACTACTAACCAAATAAAAGCACTGAAAGCATACAATGTTTTTATTTGTTTAGTAGAGAGTCGCAAATCACAGCGGAAAAGAGGAGAATATGACAAAACAAGTTTTTGAAACAAATTGGGGAGGACGCCCGCTGCAAGTCGAAGTGGGACAGTTAGCCAAACAGGCTAATGGTGCCGTTCTGGTACGTTATGGTGATACCGTCGTATTAAGCGCAGCAGTTGCTTCCAAAGAGGCTAAGGGTACGGATTTCTTTCCTTTGACGATCAACTATGAAGAAAAAATGTATGCTGTAGGTAAGATTCCTGGCGGTTTTATCAAACGTGAAGGACGTCCAAGTACCCAAGCCACTTTGACTGCTCGTTTGATCGACCGTCCGATCCGTCCAATGTTTGCTGAAGGTTTTCGTAATGAAGTTCAAGTAACGAATATTGTAATGAGTGTTGATCAGGATTGTTCACCAGCTATGGCAGCTATGTTAGGCTCTTCTTTAGCCTTGAGCATTTCAGATATTCCTTTTGACGGACCGATTGCCGGAGTTGAAGTGGGTCGTGTCGAAGGTCAATATGTTTTAAATCCAACAGTTGATCAACATGAACATTCCGATATTGAATTAACTGTAGCGGGAACTAAAACCGCAATTAACATGGTTGAATCAGGTGCCAAAGAAGCCTCTGAAGAAGATATGTTGGCGGCGCTGATGTTTGGTCATAAGGCGATCCAGGAACTGGTCGCTTTTGAAGAAGAAATCAAAACGGCTTGTGGTAAAGATAAAATGGAAATTGATCTATTGCAAGTAGATAGCGATTTGCAAAAAGCGATTTATGATAAGTTTTATCAAACAATGAAAACAGCTGTTTTAACAGAAGAAAAACTAGCCCGCGAAGATGAGATCGAAAAGGTAAAAGAAACGGTTAAGGCAGCTTATGAAGAACAAGTTACTGAATTGGCAGCTGATGAAGCCCAGCATCTAGAAAAAGAAGTGGCACAAATTGCTGATGATCTGGAAAAAGATGTGGTACGCGAATTGATCACTATCGACAAGATCCGCCCAGATGGCCGCAAGCTAGATGAAATCCGTCCCTTGTCTTC
>DATGVB010000063.1:0-5488 GCA_035300805.1 Tetragenococcus sp.
CCTTCCGTATTTTTTGTTTCAATGCCATATTCTACCATAAGAATCTTATAATGAAAAAAAATGATGAACATGTTATAATCGAAAAGAACTTTTAAATATAGGAGGCTGAAAAAGTGGCAAAGCAAAAAAATCGATTTAAGGCTGTTATCGATAATCAAAGCTATACCATCATTGGTAAAGAAGATTCACAGCATATGAAAATGGTGACGGCGCTTGTCAATAATCAGCTTAAAGAAATCAAAGAATTGTCACCACAAACGACGAGTGAACAGGCAGCTATCCTGCTTGCGGTCAATGCAGTTTCTGATCAGCTGAAAAAACAAGAACAACTGCTAGAAGTGCAAGCAGAAAATGAGGACTTGCACAATAAAGCAATCAAAGTTGTTGAATTAGAAAATCGTATTCAGAGGATCGAGAAAATTGAAGCGGAGGCTAAAGCCGTTTTAGCTAAGCAGGAGAAAAAAGATGTTGGGGTAAAAACTGCAAACAAAACACCGGAAGACTCAAGTAAAGGCCGTCCGGAAGCAGATCGAATACAGACAACACAAGACTAAAAGAAGGGAACATAGTATGGTTGGATTGTTGGTTTTGTTGTTACTACTACTTGCATTTTATCAAGGTACCAGAAGAGCAACTGCATTACAATTATTTTATACGGTAGGCTGTTTATTAGCTTTTCTATTGGCTTTAAGTCGCTATCAGGAATGGGGAAAAAAAATTGAATTATATGTTCCGTATCTATCTGTAAATCCTGAGACTAGAATGGCTTATTTTAGCCAGCAAGAGTCTTTTGACTTAGACAAGGCGTATTATGCGGCTGTTGCTTTTATCGGCTGGTTTATCGTGGGGTGGCTGTTTATTAAATTTGCGATGATATTTGCCAAAAATCTGAGATATCGCCGATTGCTTCAAAATGATTGGGTCGTTGCTGGGGTGTTAAATACGGTTTTGATGTATATTGTCATAGTGATGGTATTGAAGGTTTTTACGACCGTTCCTTTACAAGCAGTGCAAAATCTTTTTACGCGAAGCTTTGTAGCTGATCTCATGGTAAAAACGCCGCTTATCTCCAACTTATTTGATAAGCTTTGGTTTACTAATATTATTTGACTTAGTTGGAGCAGAGCTCATTATAAAGAGCAGCTCCATTTTTTTGAGAAGAAAACAAAAGGGCAGGTGAATAATTTTGAGTCAATTAAATACAAAAATTTTAAAAATACTGGAATTTGATCGTGTGAAAGCTATTCTTTTTTCTTTTCTGGTAACCGATCAGGGAAAAAAAGAATTGCAGCAGTTACATCCGGTAAATGATGAAGCGACAATAGTAAATTGGCTAGCTGAGACAGAAGATGCCATGAATGTATTACGTTTGCAAGGAGGAATTCCAGTACCCAAACTAGCAGATATATCATCACATATGAAACGAATCGAGATTGGTGCGGATTTGAATGGTTTAGAACTTGCCCAGATCTCGCGTCTGCTTACGACAACTTCTGAAGTAGATCGCTTCTTAGCTGGCATGAAAGATGATGCAGTTGAGTTTTACCGATTGTACGACTGGCAAGAAAAACTGACAGTTTTACCAGTCTTGCGTAAACGTCTAAAAGAAGCGCTTGATGAGGATGGCTATGTCAGAGATGAAGCCTCTGAAGAATTAAAAAATATTCGCCGTAATATTATGAAAAGCGAACAGACGATTCGAGATAGTTTAGATACAATTATTCATGGAAATCAGGCACGTTACTTAAGCGACGCTTTGATCACCATGCGAAATGAAAGATATGTGATCCCAGTTCGTTCAGAAAATCGAAATGTTTTTGGTGGGGTGGTTCATGATCAAAGTTCATCGGGACAGACTTTATTTATTGAGCCACGTCAGGTGGTGGAACTAAACAATCGTTTGCGTCAGTATCAGATCGCCGAAAGAGATGAAATTTCGCGGATTTTATCTGAATTATCGGCAGAATTGGTTCCTTACCGTCATGACATTTTAAATAATGCCTATGTGATCGGAAAAATGGACTTTATGAATGCGAAGGCTCGTTTGGCGAAAAATTTAAAAGCGGTTGTTCCACAGGTGGATAAAAAAAATGAAGTTTATTTTAAGCAGGCACGTCACCCGCTGCTGGACCAGGATAAGGTGGTAGCCAATGATATCTTGATTGGTGCAGACTATCAGGCACTTGTAATTACTGGACCTAATACAGGGGGAAAGACGATCACCTTAAAAACACTGGGTTTGTTACAATTGATGGCACAGGCAGGTTTACCCATACCAGCGGCTGAAGATAGTCGAATGGGGATTTTTGATGAAGTTTTTGCTGATATCGGCGATGAACAATCGATTGAACAAAACTTATCCACTTTTTCTTCTCATATGACAAATATTGTATCACTCTTAGAAAAAGTGGATGATCGTAGTTTAGTTTTGTTAGATGAATTGGGAGCAGGTACTGACCCGCAAGAAGGGGCGGCTTTAGCAATTGCAATTTTGGATGAGTTACGAACTAAACAGAGTTATGTCATGGCAACGACTCATTATCCAGAATTAAAAGTCTATGGCTATAATCGGGCAAAAACGATTAATGCTTCAATGGAGTTTAATGTCGATACTTTAAGCCCGACTTTCCATTTACTGATTGGTGTACCAGGTCGTAGTAATGCTTTTGAAATTTCTCAACGATTAGGACTTGCGTCAAATGTGATCGATTCGGCCAAGCAGATCATGAATGGAGAAAGTCAAGACCTAAATGAAATGATCACTGATTTAGAAAATCGTCGTAAGATGGCAGAAACGGAGTATCAAGAATTACGCCATTATGAAGAACAAGCAGAAAATTTACATCATGAGCTAGATGAAGCTTATCGTTATTTTTATGAAGAACGTGAAAACGAAATAACTAAAGCGCGCCAGAAGGCCAATAAGATTGTCCGCCATGCGCAACAAGAGGCTGAAAAAATTATTACGGATATAAGACATATGCAGCAGCAAAGCGGTCAGACGACCATTAAAGAAAATGAGCTGATCAAGGCTAAAAGCCAGTTAAATCAGCTTGAACAGCCAGAAGAGAATCTGAAAAAAAATAAAGTTTTGCGTAAAGCTAAAAAAGAAAAAGCTTTTAAAGCTGGCGATGAAGTTCTTGTTGTTCCATATAATCAGCGAGGCGAGTTGTTAGAAAAGATGGGCAAAAGGCAATGGCAAGTCCAAATTGGTATTTTAAAAATGTCAATTGCTGAAGAAGATATGCAGCCGATCGCTCCGGCAAAGGAGGAAGCTCCTAAACGTCATATTTCTACTCTGCGTTCTTCAGGAGCGCATGTTGCCAGTCAACTGGACCTAAGAGGACGTCATTTTGAAGATGCATTAGCAGAATTGGACCAGTACCTGGATGCGGCAATTTTAGCGGGTTATCCGCAAGTAACGATCGTACATGGCAAAGGAACGGGTGCTTTGCGACAAGGGGTGGTTGATTATCTCAAAGGGCACCGCAGCGTGAAAAGCTTTGCCTTTGCCCCGGCAAATCAGGGAGGTAATGGTGCTACCATTGTAAAATTCAAGTAAATCATTAAGCAATTTAGTTTTCAATTGTAAACGAAAATGATATACTGCTCATATTGAAAATGGAGGTATAAAAATGTCAGAAATAGTTACTGATACAGATTTTAAAGAAAAAACAGCTGAAGGTTTAGTTCTAATTGATTTTTGGGCAACTTGGTGTGGCCCTTGTCGGATGCAGGCTCCTATTTTGGAACAAATCGAAGGTGAATACGACGAAGATGAATTTCGAGTTGTAAAAATGGATGTCGATGAAAACCCTGGGGTTCCGGCGGATTTTGGCATTATGAGTATTCCAACTTTGATTTTGAAAAAAGATGGTGAAGTTGTCGATAAGGCAATCGGTGTACAGACGAAAGAACAATTAGAAAAAATGATTCAAACGCATATGTAAGATAAAAGAAGACTCCTTTTTAAAAAGGAGTCTTCTTTTCATTCTAATCGGAATTACAAAAAATCCAGACGATAATTCGTCTGGAGAAAAATGACTTTTTAACCACGAATAACTTCAATTTTGTAGCCGTCAGGATCTTTGATAAAGTAATAAGAAGGAGCAGTTCCAGGAAGTCCCTTTAAATCAGTTACGTCAAAACCAGCTGCAGCATGTTCATCATGCAGACTTTCTAAGTCGTCACTAGCAATAGCAATGTGACCGTAACCATCTCCTAAATCATAGGCTGGATGGTCGTAATTATAGGTTAGTTCCAATTCGTAGTCATCTTTGGGTAAAGCTAAGTAAACCAAAGTGAATTTTGCTTCAGAAAAATCTTTGCGACTGCTTTCTTCAAAACCAAATGCTTTCGTATAAAAATCAATTGATGCATCCAAATTTTTCACGCGTACACAAGTATGTGCCATTTTCATGATATTCATCATCCTTTCGATTTTGCTTCTATATATAAGATATCATGTGTATTGTTCTAAACAAAATAAAAAGCTTGTTTCAAAGCTATTTTTCGAGTAAAATACGAGAAAAGCAACTTTGGAGGTTTGTATGAAAGAAGCAGTTTTCGGAAAAAAAGAAGCAGGTAAAGATTATCGTGCACGCTATGGGGCTTATATTATAATCAGCCGCAGTAACAACCAAGAAGTTATTTTAGTTCAGGCTCCAAACGGGGCTTTTTTCTTACCTGGTGGTGAAATTGAAAAAAATGAAACACACCAGCAGACAATTGACCGTGAGATGTTAGAAGAAGTCGGATTTAAAGTCACTGTCAGTGAGTATTTGGGTGAAGCAAAAGAATATTTTTATTCAAGTCATCGCGATACATACTTTGCTCATCCTGGTTATTTTTATGTGGCTAGCGACTTTAAAGAAGTAGCACCTCCCACTGAAAAGACCAATCATCTTCATTGGGTATCTCCTGATGATGCCATGCTTTTACTTAAGAGGGGCAGTCATCGCTGGGCATTGCAAAAATGGATGAAAGCCAATCAATTATAAAAAATGATAGAAAAAAAGAGACTGAGACATAATTATTTTCCAATAATAATTGACGAAAAATTAAAACCTGCAATTCAGCGAATCTCGTCTTTTGCGACGAGGAGCTATTGGAGTGCAGGAGCAATCTTAAAAAGTTCGGAAATTTATTGTCGTTGAAAAATATGTCCCAGCCTCTCTTTTTTAGCACAGAGCACCATTATGGATATGACTGGCAAAAGCGCGATAAGTATCACCGAATAGGTCAATATTACTTTGTTTACTTTGGTCGATCATTTCTTTAGGAAAATAAAAACGATGATCTCCTTGTTCTTGTCCAGCTAAAGCAGCTACTAGCTGGCTTACTCGTGATAGTTCTAATAAAGTTCCATCCTTTTCTTGTAGTTCAATTTGCGTCCGATGTTTTTTTAAATTCGGATGGTAGAAATCATAAGGCAGGTCGTAACTTGAGTTAATAGCAGTATAATAATTGGGATCAAAGGCAGCTTTTT
>DATGVB010000064.1:0-3359 GCA_035300805.1 Tetragenococcus sp.
GCCAGATATATTCGATCCCATTATCTTTTTTCTTAAGACTTGTCAGCTCTGCGCCTTTTTCTGCAATTACAGCTTTTAAATATTCATTTTCAATTGTGACTGCCATAAGGGTTCCTCCTTATTCCACTGCAAATTTTTAGTCGTCTTTTTATTGACATAAAAAGCAAGTTTACCAATCAGATCAGGCGTTTTCCAAGCCCTCTTTGAAACGGTGGTTTAACACTTTCAGATAAGTCCCTTTCATCCCCAATGAACGCGATTCAATGATTCCTGCTGACTCTAATTTTCGCAAAGCATTGACGATCACTGAACGGGTAATACCGATCTGATCAGCAATATTTGAAGCAGTCAGACGCCCTTCATCACCATCTAAAGCATCAAAAATCGCCTGGACTGCCTTTAATTCACTGTAAGATAAAGTGTTGATCGCCATTTGTACGGCAGTTGTATTGCGAATATCTTCTTCAATTTCATGTGAATGCTGATAAAGGATCTGCATTCCTACAACAGTTGCACTATACTCCGCCAAAACCAGATCTTCTTCATCAAATGAATCGTTCATCCGTGACAGGATAATCGTTCCTAATCTTTCTCCAGCACCAAAAATCGGTACGACTGTAGTTAAACCATGAGGATAAAACTCACGGTATTCAACTGGAAAAGCAGTCATATCACTTTCGATTGGCAAGTTAGCGGCTGTAGCCTTTAGCAGATCGACCTCATCGGTATAACTTTTGGGAAATTGTTTTTCCACAAACATATTTTTGATCCGTTCATTATTCACATCCAAGATTTCCGTATAACCTAAAACGATGCCCTTATTGCTGATGATATAAGTATTACTGTTTAATATTTTTCCTAATATTTCAGCCATTTTCAAATAGGGAAATTCTGAATCAGTGTTAAAAGTATTCTTTTGTTGCAGTAATTCATTGACCTTGCGTGTTTGTTCCAACAATGTGCTCATTTTTTTCTCCTTTTTATTACAGAATATAACGACTTAAATCTTTGTTGCGGGCAATATCAGCCAATTTGTCTTCAACGTAACTTTCAGTAATTGTAATTTCTCCCATTTGCATATCTGAAGCTTCAAATAATAAGTCTTCTAAAAGCTTTTCTAGAATTGTATGCAATCTTCTAGCTCCAATATTGTCTGTATCACGATTCACTTCAAAGGCAATATTAGCGATCTTTTCAATTGCTTCTAAGGTGAATGTTATACTGATATTCTCGGTTTCCAGTAAAGCGATATATTGTTTGATCAAAGCATTGTTCGGTTCTTTTAAAATCTTTATAAAGTCTTCAGCTGTAAGATCGTCTAACTCGACTCTGATAGGAAAACGTCCTTGTAATTCTGGAATCAGATCACTCGGCTTAGATACATGAAAAGCTCCTGAAGCAATAAATAAAATATGATCAGTTTGCAGCATTCCATATTTCGTATTCACTTGAGAACCTTCCACGATCGGCAGAATATCTCTTTGCACACCTTCACGAGAAACTTCTCCTGACTTTTCTGATTTCGAAGTAACTTTATCAATTTCATCAATAAAGATGATCCCGCTTGATTCAGCTAATTTTAACGCTTCGCTATGAATATCCGCATCATTGACTAACTGGGCAGACTCTTCTTGGATCAAGACTTCTCTAGCTTCTTTAACTGTTAAAGTACGGTCTACTTTCTTTTTAGGAGTCAACTGTGAAAAGGCATCGCTCAAATCGATCCCCATTTGTTCTAAACCGTTATTCATCATGGGATTGCTTACTTTAGCTTCTTCGACTTGAATAGTAACTTCACGGTTATCCAAGGTCCCTCTTTGTAATTCATCATAGATTGACTGACGATTACTTCTAATTTCATCGGTCAATTCTTCTTCTGGCTCTTCAGGCTCCTGAGTGTTGTTAAACATATTCATCATTTGTTCATAAGGATTACGATTCTTACGTTTTTCTTTCTTGATCCCCGGTGCTAAAGCCTTGGCCAGTCTCCGGTTGGCTCTTTTTTCAGCCTGGACATAAACACTGCTGTATTTTTCTTTTTTAACAATTTGGATCGCATTTTCGACCAAATCGCGTACCATCGATTCAACATCACGACCGACATAACCAACTTCAGTAAATTTAGTTGCTTCGACTTTTATAAAAGGAGCTGAAACCACCCTTGCCAAGCGACGAGCAATTTCTGTTTTGCCGACTCCAGTTGGTCCGATCATCAAAATATTTTTCGGAGTTACTTCCTGCTGCATTTTTTCATCTAGCTGCAAACGACGATAACGATTACGTAAAGCAACCGCTACGGCCTTTTTTGCTTTATCCTGACCAATAATATATTGATCTAGTTCACTTACAATTTCTTTTGGTGTTTTTTCTTTACTATACATCAAATTAACTTTCCTCCACGATAATGTTATGGTTGGTAAAAATACAGATATCAGCCGCAATATTCAAGGAATTTTCAACAATTTCTTTGGCGCTCAGATCTTTCCCGTATTTTTTCATTGAACGAGCAGCCGCCAAAGCATAATTACCGCCTGAACCGATGGCTAAGATACCATCATCAGGAGTGATCACTTCACCTGTACCAGAAACTAACAGCATTTCCTTGTCATTCATGACGATCAGCATCGCTTCTAGTTTTTGCATCGAACGATTCGTCCGCCATTCTTGCGCCAACTCAACGGCTGCCCTTTGCAGGCTTCCATTAAACTCATTTAATTTTTCTTCAAATTTTTCTTCTAAAGTAAAAGCATCCGCAACACTGCCGGCAAAACCTGCGACTACTTGTCCATGATAGATCCGACGCACCTTTTGGGCTGTTGCTTTCATAACGATTTGTTCGCCCATTGTAACTTGGCCGTCTCCAGCCATGGCAAACTTGCCATCTTTTTCAACTGCACAAATAGTAGTTGAATGAAATTGTGATTCCATACTTTTTTCCTCCTAAAAAATCAGTTTCTAGCTCTGGGATGAAACTGACGATAGTTCTTTTGTAAATTTTCCTTGGTAACATGCGTATAGATCTGAGTTGTAGATAAATTCGCATGACCTAATAGTTCTTGTACCGTTCTCAGATCCGCTCCATTATTTAACAAGTGAGTAGCAAAGGTGTGCCGTAACATATGCGGATGAATTTTTGCTTCTAAGCTACTTTTTTTTATGATCTGATCTAAGACATATTCAATACCAGTTGCAGTAATGCCATCACCCAGACGATTAACAAAGACAAAAGAATGTTCTTTGTGAAATTTATCCATTAAAAAACTGCGTCCTTCTTTGACATAGACACTTAATGCATCTTGAGCATAAGAGCCAAAGGGAACATAACGATCTTTACTGCCTTTACCATGAATCAATAAAAC
>DATGVB010000065.1:0-14070 GCA_035300805.1 Tetragenococcus sp.
TCCGACACTGTGCAAGATGGTATTCATAGCTGAAAATACATTGGCATCTGCACCGCCCAATACTAGCAGAATTCCTTTGGCCATACCGACAACAGCTGCAGTGGGGGCTAAATCAGCTACCCCATTCTGAAAGGCGATCGCGATATCGTTAATCTCTAAATCATTGACTTTCAAAACAACTGCGATGACACCGGCAAACAGTCCGATCACAAAGAACTGTGAAGCCATTTCAGGAATTGAAAAGCCTTGCGCCATAACTCCATAAATGATCCAGATCAAGCCAGCCAATAATTCCAATAAAATTAATTTATGGCCTAATGTAAAAGGCACTTCTGTCTCCTCGTCATTTTCAAATTCACTACGAAAATGCTCATCTGTCTGATAGGTCAGTGATCTGCTGGGATCTGCCTTTACTTTCGCTGCATAACGCAGGGTATAGATACACGACAGCGCAGTCACGATCACCCACATCACGATTCTGAAACCTGCTCCTGATAAAGCCGGAATGCCTGCGATCCCCTGAGCGACAGCAATACTGAAGGGACTCATCCAGGAAGTCGCATTACCGATTTGGGAAGCCACATAGGAAATGGTAACGGCCACGATCGAGTCATAACCTAAGGCGATTGCAAAAGGCACAATGATTGCTGTAAAGGGAATGACTTCCTCAGAAGCACCAAAAGTAGCTCCCATTAATGAAAAAGCAATAAAAATCAGCGGCAAAGCCAGTTTTTCTGCTCCTTTGGCGTGACGAATAAAAGCATAGATCCCCGCATCAATGGCGCCTGTCTTCATAATGATGCCAAAGGCGCCCCCTACTACTAAGAGCATAGCAACAATGCCAATAGCTGAACCAAAACGATCTCCAGTCACTAAACCTTCAAAAAGATAATTCAGTACACCAAAGCCAAAATGATCTTGTGTGCCCCAGACTTTAGCTGTCTTTTTCAACTTTTTGGAAGTATCAAAAACACTATTACCATAAAGATCATACAGCTCGTCTTCAGATAAACCAATTTCTTCTAACTGACCATAAGTGATCGTCTGATCTTTAGTTAAAAGCTCATCTAAAGCTGGCTGTTTTATTTCAAGCTGGTTCATTTTTTTCGTTTGTCCACTAAGTTTTTCCAGCTCCGGTCGTAAAGCCTCTTGCTTTAAAGGATGCATATAGCGAAAAGAATCTTGTTGCAGGACAGATCGGGTTTCCGTTTCGCCGCTGCCTGTCTGATAGCTGACTTCTTTAGTAGAAAATTTACCTGCAGGAATGATAAAGGTCAATAGCCAACAAATAAGTACAATGAAAAAGATTAATGCATAAGTATGCGGCATTTGAAACCTTTTCTTTTTTCCAGCTGTAGTTGTTTGCATGAAAAATTACTCCAATCTTTTTTTATTCGTTTCCTTATCCATATTACTTTGCTCCTTTCTTTTTTTCAATAGCTTTAAGCAAATAAAAAAACTCACTTTCTTGGTGAGTTTTTTTTCATTTTTATTTATAATCTTTCAAAAGTTCCAAATTTCACTGCCTGACCTTTTTGGACCATGGTCTGACCTTTGGCAATAACAGTATCGATGTCCAGCTTCTCTTTATCTAATAATAATAAATCAGCATCAAAACCTGCCTGCAGTTGGCCTTTATTGCTTAATTTTAAAATTTTCGCTGCTGCTGAAGTCACACAGCGCAAAGCAGTTTCAAGTGGAATGTTTTCTTTTTGTACGGCTTCTTTAATCCCCACTAATAATGATTTCGAGCTACCTACTCCCATTTTCAAGAAATTACCCGCTTCATCAAAAATTGGCAAACTTCCCTGACCATCAGAGGTCTGCGTGATACAATCTGGATCTAAGCCCTCATCCAGAACTCTTTTTAAACATTTACTAAAAGGGATCGAGCCATCTAAAGCTTCTGTCTGAGCTGGGTCTTCACTACCCGTAATATCAAAGACACCGCCATTTTTTGCAAAGGCAATTGCTTCATCCAATAACTCCTGACTTCTTTCACAATGAGTTGGATAGAAATTGGTAACTGGCACATCTGTTTTGTCCAGAGCCTGACGGATGAGCGCCAAACGGGAGCTTCCTGGACCCACATGAATATTCATCACGCCGGCTTTGCCTGCCAGCAAACCACCTACGCGTGCGTCTGCTGCAGCATGCGCAAATTGTTCAAAAGTCGGCGCGCCATTGCGGTGGTCACTGATCGCAATTTCGCCGATCCCGATCACTTTGTCGATCGCCATGATATCTTTCATGATCGAATCGGTCATAGCTTCTACTGGCAAACGATAATTTCCCACATACATATAAGTCGTAATGCCTTCAACTTCCAAGCCGCGAGCTTTACTTAAAAGCGCCATATCATCGCGCCCTATCCCATCGGTACCTAAGACACCTACCACTGTCGTAACACCTGCTGTCGTCAATTGACTTAACTGAACTTCTGGCGTTCGATTCTGAAAACCATTTTCACCGCCACCTCCTAAGAGATGAAAATGCCCATCAATAAATCCGGGAGTTGCCAGCAATTTACTACCATCAATTACTTCAACATCCACAGCCGTAATTTTAGCGTCAATGTTATCGGCAATAGCGATAATCTTCTGACTGTCCAGTAAAATATCTTTGACTCCCTGATACTCAGGACTATACACTTCAACTTGTTTGATCAATTTCATGATAATAACCTTCTTTCTGTCAATATAACTATAGCGCTTATGGTATTTATCAGCAAGTAGACAAAAAAAGAACCCGATTGAATTTATCGGATTCTTCAGTTTATTTTGCAAATAAACTTTTAGCCTTTTTAAAAACTGGAATTTCAAATGATTTACTGAGTGGTTTTACTACAAAGAAAGCAAGATTATAATCAACCAGACTGTGGACCAGACCGCCTAGTCCCATAAAACCAAAAAGAAAAACCAGCATGTTCCCGTCATAACTCACTTGAGTACTACCGCCAATCAGATAAAAAGCAGCCACTACCAGCATTTCAATGGCCGAATGAATCACAGCAATTACAAAATTATAAAGCTGAAATTTTTTATTGTCATCAACGATCCGCGGATTTTTCTGCAGATAAAGTGAACCGATAACCGCAAATACGATATGAGACAAGGCTCGCATGGCAATGATAAAAGGTGAAGTCATTAAAAATCCCGCAAAAGTACCTAAAGCAACTGCAATTGCCATTTGAGGTGAAAAAAACATAGCAATAAATAGCGGAACATGACTAGCCAAAGTAAACGAGGCCGGACCGATCACGATACGCGGCATTACCATCGGAATAATTACCGCCAAAGCAATCAACAAAGCAGATAAAGTCAATTGGTGAACAGAATTTTTCTTCATTTCAGTTTTCTCCTTTTGATGTGTCTTGACACCTAAAACTGGAACTATCATAACCTAAAGAAAGCGACCTGTCAAGACAGGTCGCTTTTGACTTTTTAATTAAGTTCGGTCTGCTCTACCGATCTACTCAAACTTTGTCTGACTTGGAGTAGATTATGCACTGATCTACTCAAACTTTGCTCGACTTGGAGTAGATTCATCCTTGATCTACTCAAACTTCGGCCGACTTGGAGTAGATCGAAGTTAAATCAGCTATTCAACTTAGATTGAGGCTGATTCATCTGCTTTTAGCTGATTTTTTTCCATGGCGTTACTCAAAGCGGCAAATTCTTCTAAAGAGAGCGTTTCGCCGCGTCTTTTGCCGTCGATTTCTGCCTGGTCCAGACTTTTTTGTAACCAGGCTTTAGTAAGCGGGTCTTTGCCATAAGTTTGCTGCAGGTTATTCCATAAGGTTTTGCGTCTTTGAGCAAAAGCTGCTTTCGTTAAACGAAAAAAAGCTTTTTCGTTTTGGACTGCTACACGCGGCTGGTTTCTTCTAGTTAATTTTAAAATGGCTGAATCGACATTTGGCTGAGGCATAAAAACTGTCTTAGGTACAATAAAGGCGACTTCCGTTTCCATATAATACTGTACGGCAATCGACAAGGAACCATATGCTTTACTGCCAGGTTGAGCATTAATACGCGCAGCAACTTCTTTTTGCATCATAACAATCAGCTCACTGACGGCTATTTCTGACTCTAAAAAATACATCATGATCGGTGTAGTAATATAATAGGGCAGATTAGCCACTACCTTTAAAGGCAAGTCGGCCGCAAATTCCTGTTCAACAAGCGTTTTTAAATCTGCCTTTAAAACGTCTTGCCGGATAATTTTTATATTGTCATAATCTGCTAATGTATCTGTCAGAACAGGGATCAGTCGGTCATCGATTTCAAAAGCTAACACCTGGCGCGCTTTTTTTGCCAGCGGTTCGGTCAAAGCTCCAATCCCGGGACCTACTTCAATCACATTGGTAGCCTGATCAATTCCTGCAGTGGCAACAATTTTATGCAGAATATTGGGTTCGGTCAAAAAATTCTGCCCGAGGCTTTTTTTTAAGGTCAGGCCATGTTTTTTTAGTATTTCTCTAGTCTTTGAGGGGGTCGCAATTTCACGTTGATCTTTCACAAATCTTCCTCCACTTTTTTCATCGCCTGAGCGAGTTCTTTTTCACTGATGCGAAACATAGCCAGCCGTTTCTGTAATTGTTTGCCATTAGTATAACCGATACGCAATTCATCACCTAATAATTCGCGCCGTCTGCTGGCTTTAGGATCCGCAATCAAACCGTAATTCATCAGCTCTTGTTGTGATATCGGCTCTGTTTCTATCGTGACAGCCGGTGTCATGACTTTTTTAAGTGCGGTTAAAATCGCATCATCACTGGCATGCTCAACTCCCAGGCTGGCATATTTTTTCTTACCCTTGGCCTGACTGCGCGGTAAAAAAGCATGCTGGGCATCAGGAACTTCGGCCATAATGATTTTACGGATTTTTTCGCCGGGATAATCAGGATCGGTAAAAACGATCACCCCTCTAGTTTCCTGAGCGTGAATGATTTGTGTGATAATTTCGGCATTGATGGCCGAACCACGTGTTTCGATCGTATCGGCTATAAGCACTTCCTGGATGCGTCGAGTATCGTCTTTACCTTCAACTACGATAATTTCTTCAATACTTTCTTTCATGATGAGATACCAAATAAACGATGGGCATTCAACGTTGTCTGCTGGGCTACAGCTTCAACTGACAAGTCTTTTAATGCTGCAATTTTTTCGACTACATAGCGTGTGTAAGCTGGTTCATTTTGCCGCCCGCGAAAAGGTACCGGAGCTAGATAAGGTGCATCGGTCTCGACCAGCATGCGGTCAAAAGGCATGTTTTGTGCCGCTTCTTGGACATCAACGGTCTTTTTAAAAGTTACAACCCCACTAAAAGACAGATGCATACCTAAATCTAAAAAGCGTTTGGCCCATTCCCAGTTGCCGTTAAAACTATGCATAATGCCGCCAATATCGTGAATTTTTTCATCTTTTAAAATACGATAAGTATCCTCCATCGCTTCTCGGTTATGAATACTGATGGGTAGCTGCATTTGGCGAGCAATAGCGATCTGACGGCGAAAAATTTTCTCCTGGACGTCTTTAGGATCTTCCATCCAATGGTAATCCAAACCAATTTCGCCTAAAGCTACCACTTTAGCCTGATTCAATTGGTCTTGCAGATATTTTTCTACCTCTTTGTTATAACTGCCGGCTTCAGTGGGGTGCCAGCCTACAATACTATAGATATAGTCATAAGTCTGGCTCAACTGGCGGGTTTTTTCAATCGTAGGATAATCAAAACCGACCACAGCCATCTCACTGACTCCTAGTTCTTTGGCATGAGCTAGTGTTTCCGGGATAGTATCTTTAAATTGTTCAGCATTCAAGTGTGTGTGAGTATCAAAAATCAATTTTCATGCCTCTTTCCTCATTGTTTATCGAGTTTAGTTATTTTATTTTTAAGCAAATTTTTCTTCATTGTTCGATTGCAATTTTAGCTAAACTCTACTATTCTATATACTATAGCACGCTTTTAAAAAATGGCAAAGGAGACCTGTTTATGTGGATTATTTATGCAATTCTGATCCTGATTATTGCTTTTTTCTGTTATATGGTCTTCATTGAGCCAAGGCGTTTAAAAGAAAAGCATTATTTTATCAAAGCAGATAAAAAGCAAGTTCTGGATATTTCAAATGCTTTTGACTTATACGAACAAGATGCAAGTATTGTGATCTGTCATATCAGCGATTTTCATTTTTCCCGTCATTTTAAACCACAGCGGATCAATCGGGTAATTCGCTCGATCATGGATATTGCACCGGATCTGATTGTTTTTACCGGTGATCTGATCGACAATTATGAAAAGTGGCCCCGCCAGGAAACACAGCGTCTGATCGAGAAACTCAAAAAAATGACTGCTCCTATGGGTAAAGTCGCTGTCTTAGGAAATCATGATTATCGGAATGATGGTCAGTACTTTGTTAAAGAAGTCCTCAGTGAAGCTGGTTTTACAGTTCTGCAAAATGAAGAGATCTTTGGTTCTAACGACAAAATTTCTTTAAATATTACCGGTCTGGATGATTGCTTAAAAGGAGAGCCCAAGTTTCATTTTGAACGGACTCTGGCTCAATGGCACTTACTTCTAGTACATGAGCCCGATGCCGTTTTAGATACCGAGCACGTCCGCAATTACGACTTGGTTCTAGCCGGTCACAGTCACGGCGGTCAAGTCCGTTTTCCTTTTTTCTTTTATAAAATCAAAGGAGCTTTGACTTTCACACACGGTCTTTATCTCTTGGGTAAACGAACCTTATTATCGATCAGTAATGGCATTGGTACTTCGATGTTACCGATGCGTTTCAGTGTTCCTCCTGAAATTATTTATTATCATTTAGCTAAAGAATCAACCGATAGCAACAAATAAAAAATCCGTGAAAACAGCCTGCACTGTTTTCACGGATTATTTTTTATTCTTGTGCTAAACCGTCATGGATCTTATCCAGATTCCATTTCATCATAGCATAGTAACTATCGCCATCTTTACCGGGTTCTGCGACAGAATCGGTAAAGATCTCTGCATAGATCGGAATGCCGGCATCTTTAGAAACGCTTTGCATCGGTTTGGGATTAACACTACTTTCAACAAACAAAGCCTTGACATCTGACTGCTTCAGCTGGTCGACTAATCGTTTGGTCTGATCTGGTGTTCCTTCTTCTTCGGTATTGATCTCCCAGATATAGGCTGAAGGAATGTCGTATTCTTTAGAGAAGTATTTAAAGCAGCCTTCACTGGTCACGATCATTTTTTCATTTTCAGGAATCTTAGAGAATTTTTGTTTCGCTTCTTTATCTAAAGCAGAGAGTTTTTTAAGATATTCCGTTAAGTTTTCCTGATAATAATCAGCATTCTCGGGATCTTTTTTGCTAAGCTGTTTTTCAATATTCTTAGCATAAATCATACCATTGGCCAGACTCAACCAGGCATGCGGATCTTCTTTACCTTCCTCACCTTTGCCTTCAAGATAAAGTGGCTCAACTCCAACGCTAGCCTTGAAGTAATCTTGACCATCTTTTTTGTCAGCATTTTTCATCAGCTTGTTAAACCAGGCATTGCCCCCTGTTTCAAGGTTCAGTCCGTTGTAGAAAATCAGATCGGCATCGGTTGATTTTTGTACGTCCTCTGGCAAAGGTTCATAATCATGCGGATCTTTGCCGACTGGGACGATCGAATGCAGATTAATCCGGTCTCCTGCAATATTTTTAGTGATATCATTTAAAATCGAGTTGGTTACCACCACATCTAATTTCTCTTCGGCTTCACCCGCAGAATTCTGATGGGCATAATAACCCAGTCCGCCGGCAAACAAAGCTAGAATAGCTGCCGCGATCGCAATTCCTTTTTTGCCGTGTTTGACCCGTTGTTTAGGTGATAAGAAAAAGCCGATCACAAACATGGCAGCTGCCGTTAAGACAATACTTGAACCTGCCGCGATGTTAAAGCTATAACCGATAAACAGTCCAATAACAGAAGAGACACCGCCTAAGATCGAAGAAAGCACGATCATGGTTTTCAGCCGCTTAGTATAAAGATAAGCAGTCGCAGCTGGTGTGACAAGCAGGGCAACGACTAAGATCGTACCGACACTTTGCATGGCAGTCACTGAAACCAGGGTCAAAAGGATCATCAGCAAATAATGGTAAAACTGCACATTCATGCCAAAGGCTTTTGCCATGTTCACATCAAATGACGTGATCAACAGCGGTCTAAAGAAAAGTATAATGACCAGGATAACTAAAACAGCAATTCCTACGGTCAGCCACTTATCCGCATCCTGAACTGCCAGGACATTCCCGAAAAGAATATGGAATAAGTCAGTCGAACTATTGGCGATCCCGATCAGAATAACCCCTAAGGCCAAAAAGGAACTAAAGGTGATCCCGATTGCCGTATCACTTTTAATGGTCGAATTCTGGGAAATATAAGTGATCAGTATCGAAGCCAATATCCCAAAGACAATGGCGCCGATAAAAAAGTGGATCCCTAAGATAAAGGACAAAGCTACACCCGGTAAAACGGCGTGAGAAATCGCATCGCCCATCAGAGACATACCTCTTAAGATAATAAAACAGCCGATCGCACCAGCCACTACACCGATAGCAACGGAAGTGACCAAGGCATTCTGCAGAAAATGGTAATCAATTAATCCATTAATAAAATTACTTAGCATCTGGTGCGCCTCCTCCAATCAAAATACTTTCACCAAAGGCCTGGCGTAAATATTTTTCAATGAAGACATCTTGTGTTTTACCTTTAGCGATCAGTTGTTTGTTCATAATCACCAGCTCATCAAAATATCTTTCTACTTTACTCAGATCATGGTGCACAATAAAAATAATATTGCCTTTTTGCTTAAATTCATTCAATAATTCCATAATAATTTGTTCGCTGGTCGCATCAATACCGACAAAAGGTTCGTCTAAGAAAATCAGCGAGGTATCTTGTACAAAAGTCCGTGCAATTAAGATACGCTGAAATTGTCCACCAGACAATTCACCGATCTGGCGTTTTTTAAAGTCTGCCATTTTTACCAATTCCAAGGCATGGTCGACTTTTTTCCAGTCGGCTGCTGTGATCTTTTGAAAAAACTTTTTGTGAGGATAAAGTCCTAAAGAAACACACTCTTCCACTGTAATCGGAAAAGTATAGTCAATAGCACTTTTTTGTTCAACATAAGCCACTTCTCTTTTTCGTTTGTCTAATGGTTCTCCATCGACCTCGGTATGGCCACTGCCATTGATCAAGTGCAGAGCAGACTTGATGAAAGTAGATTTTCCGGCCCCATTCGGACCAATGATCCCCACAATCGCAGGATCTTTCACTGTAAAACTAATATCTTCTACCGCATTATGAATACCATCATAGCTGGCAGAAATATTATCGAACGATATCATATCATCTCTCCTTTTATGTTTTTAGGATTACCTAAAACTATATTTCGGTAATACTATAACACAAGGATTATTTTTTTCCAATTGATAATAAAAATCATTCGCAAAAAATATCCCAGCAAATGTTTGCCGGGAAAATAAGTCTGCTATTTTAGATCTTCCATAAATTCGACACAACCAATATACTGATCGGAAGTATCTTTTAGCGCATAGTAGTAAATCCTAAAATGCTTATCCTCTTTGGTGATTGAAAAATCAGCCTGGCTTTTCTTTCCTTCATGAAATGCTGCCAGTACTTCTTTTAAATCCGCAACGCCGGGTAAATACACGGCTTTACGTCCAATATCTGTCTGACTGCGAGGAAAAACAGGACGACTGCCAGCTGAGAAAAAGCGGACATAATCTTTTTCATCAAAGAAGGTTAAACTGCAAGGCAAGACTGCCAGCATGGTATCCAATTGCTCAGGTGTTAATTTCCCTGTGGCAAATTCTATCGTGTCTGCGGGAAATTCTTCCACTGGTTCTTGGGTAAAAAGATTTTTAGGCGTTTCATAAGATGTCCAGACGGTTGGTTCTGGAATATAGGAAAAACCAATGGGAAAACTGTCACGTGAAATTTTCTCCCAGTCTTCTGAAGTAAAGGTCTCCAAAAGTTTAGGGATCATGAATTCTTCTTCCTGTACGATCATTTTTTCCAGATCATTTTTCACTTGCTGCCATTTTTTTAATAAATTCTCATAGTGAACTTCCGGTGTAGAGACATAAGCAACCAGATCCTCAATTTCCTGCCGGATTTTATCGTCAGCTGACTGCATGACTTCCGGCGGTTCATTATTATCATATTTTTCCAACGAAGAAAAAATCAGCTGTTCTTTGCGGCGATAGTGTTTATCTACCTGCCTTAAATCTTTGATCGAGTTGATCAGACGCTCTTTTTGACGCCAGTCATGCTCATCGTTTTTTTTAATTAAATCATCAATTTCATCAGTTACTAACGATTTTAAAACTTGATTTTCTAAATTAAAAATATAAACCGGGTGACTTGGATCACTATAAGCTCCGCCGGATTTATGAATATCTTCCATTGAGCCATCAAAAGCCGCCACATGAATTTTACATAATTCTTGGATATTTTTAGGATCAAGACCTTCACGGATCAGTGCTTTTTCGGCTGAAGTAATTTCAAGCACATCAACATTATCAAATTCTTTAGTGAACAGCTCTTTAGCTTCCTCGAAAGAACCTTTATTGTGTAATATATCTAAAACATTTAAAATCTGATCCTTGCGCTGCTCAATCGTGCTAACCATCATCATTGCCCCTCTCTTATTAATAATTCTTCTCAATTAATACTATTATAACCCAACAAAAATATTTCTTCACCTATTTCCAGTAAAACTAGAGTTGCTTTTAAGAAAGCGTTACAAATTGTTGCATAAGTTATTATACTATAACTTGAATTATTGTTGAAACATAAATTAAACTTTTGCAACTTTATGTTTACGATAATAGTAGACAGGAATTCCAATAACCGTGATCCCAATGCCGGTGAAAGCTAATTCAGGTGTCGTAAGCAGCGTCATCAGCAAAATAAAACTGCCTCCTGCAATAGCAATGAGAGGGATTAAAGGATACAAGGGAACTTTATAAGGGCGCGGCATTTCCGGCATTCTTTTACGCAAAATAAAAACGGCAATAAAAATCAGTACACTAAAGAGCCACATGACAAAAACCAGCATATCGGTCAATAAATCAAAGGTTCCCAAAGTCATCATGACACAAGCAATCACCAGCTGACTTAAAGCCGAAACATAAGGGATCTTGAAGTTTTTAGAAATTTTTTTATAGTAGCGGCTAAAAGGAAATTCACCTTTGACAGCTAGGGCAAAAGGTACGCGGATCCCCGTCATGGTATAGCCATTTAAAGCTCCGTAAACTGAAATTAAGATCCCGATCGTCACGATTTTACCGCCTTGTTGACCAAACAAGTGCATGGCTACATCTGATGAAGCATTTAAATTGCCGGCAATTTGATTTGCGGGCAGGGTTTTTAAGTAAACCAGATTGATGATCCAGTAAACAAAGGTTACAAAAGTCAGACCTAAAATGATCGCTTTGGGCAAGTCTTTGACGGGTTTTTTCATCTCGCCGGCCATATTGCCGACATTCAGCCAGCCATCATAGGCAAATAAAGTTGCCAATAAAGCTGAACTAAAACCTTCCGCCCAGGACTTATCGGCCTGAACACTAAGATCTGTCAGTGAAACAGCAACGTTGGATGGTGCCCAAAAACCAGCCAGAACAATGACTAAAATGGGTAATAATTTAATAAATAAAGTCACTGACTGGACACCTGCAGCCAGACGAGTCCCTAATAGCTTGATGATCGTTACGCTTAGAGCTGTAGCCATTGCCAGCGGTACTAAAATCTGGTTATTTAATTGAAAAAGATGGATCAGCTGAGTCGCAAAAATAATGCTGAGTGCTGCGATATTGGCTGGAAAATAAATAATACTTTGCGCCCAGCCTAATAAAAATGAAGGCATCTTGCCATAAGCGACTTCAATATATTTGATAGGCCCACCCGTTTCAGGGATGGCTGTAGCTAGTTCAGCCACCGTCAAGCCGCCACATATTGTCAAAAATCCGGCAAAAGCCCAGGCAAATAAGGTCAGACCTGCTGATTGGGTGTGAGATACAACGGCGGCAGTTTTAAAGAAAACACCAGCACCAATTACCGTTCCCATGACTGTCGATAAAGCCCCTGAAAAACCGATCTCTTTTTTTAACTGATTTTTCGACAAAGAATCATTCCCTTTTTTGTGATAGTCTGACAAAAATTATACCTAATTTCAAAAGCTAAAACAACTTAATATTCAGCTGCGCTATAAAAAACTGGAGCAGCCAATGATCAAATAAAAATCGCTACTCCAGTTTTTGGGCTAAAACTCCTCGTGGACGGCTGGATCCAGATCTTTTAAGCGTCCGTTTGTTTTGGTCAAAGCATTGAGCTGGGCCATATCTGTCTGGCTCAAAGTAAAATCAAAAATATTTAAATTATCGATTTGCCGTTTGACATGTGAAGCTTTAGGGATTGGCAGAACACCTAGCTGTTTTTCCCAGCGCAAAATCACTTGCGGGATACTTTTGCCATATTGATCCGCTACTTTCTGAATCGTCGGATCGCTAATGATCTCAGCAGCTCGAGCTAAAGGACTCCAGGCTTGAGTCAAAATGTTCTTACTGGCATTAAATTCTCTTTGTAGGCTTTGGTTAAAATACGGATGTAATTCAACTTGGTTGATCACCGGCAAGATCCCCGTTTCTCTTTCTAGACGTTCGATATGTTCAGGTAAAAAATTACTGACGCCAATCGAACGGATCAAGCCATTTTTCTGCGCATCGATCAAAGCCTGCCAAGCTTCCACATAATGATCCTGCTGGGGATTAGGCCAGTGAATAAGATAGAGATCAAGATAATCCAGACCAAAACGTGCGACTGATTCCTGAATGGCATCCAGCGCTTTTTGATAGGTCTGACAGCGGCCAGGTAATTTTGAAGCGACAGTAATTTGATCCCGGGCAACACTGCTGTTTCTGATCGCCTGACCTACGATCCCTTCATTTTCATAGTTAAAGGCCGAATCAATCAGACGGTAACCGACATTGAGTGCCTGTTCGATCACACGACTGCCATAGCTGCCGCGTAACTTATAAGTGCCAAAACCAATTTCAGGTATTTGAAAACCATCCGCTAACTGATAATATTCATGCATACAAATCCCTCCTGAAAATAAGCATAACATTTTTTCTGCTTTTTAAACAAATGATACTAAAATTTCATTAAATATGGTAACCTTTAGCTAAGGGAGGAATGTACTTATGAAGTATTACGATCAACATTTACACACTTTTTTATCTTTTGACTCAGATGAAAAATTTGAAAACTATTTAACTGAACAGACAAAGTTTTTTGTGGCGACTGATCATTTTGATTTGCACAACTCAGGCAATAATTTTCATGACGACATTCCCGATTATGAAAAATTAACGGATAAATTAACGGAACTTAAAAGACAATATCCTCAGATCACTTTTTTAAAAGGAATCGAAATCGGTGTGGTTCCCGGGCAGGAAGAACAGATTACCGACTATCTGAAACAGCATCCTTATGATTTAAAATTATTGAGCATCCATCAAAATGGAAAATTTGATTATATGGATGATACGGTTTTAACCAAAGATAAATATGATGTCGCCCGACTTTATTTTGGTCAGATGGCTCATCTTTTAGATACTTTTACTGAAGCTCAGATTTTAGCTCATTTTGACTATGGTTTACGACGCTTAGATTTTAGTCCACAAGAATTAGAAGAGCATTTTGAAAGTGAATTGCTGGTAATTTTGAAAAAAGTGATCGATCACGAGATGGCTCTGGAAATCAACGCCAAGAGTTTTGGCCATTATCATAATGCCAATCTTTATCGCTACATCATTCCCTTATATAAGAGTTTAGGGGGAAGATGGTTCACCCTTGGTTCTGATTGCCATAAGGCGAGTGATTACGGTGCTTTATTTACTGAAATGTCCGGTTTATTAAAAGAATTTGATATAAATTCGCTGGTTACTTTCCAGCAAAAAGAGCGCTGTCTGACAGAATTACCGTTACAAGAAGGGAGAGAATAAA
>DATGVB010000066.1:0-9666 GCA_035300805.1 Tetragenococcus sp.
ACAAGATGCGGTATTTTCAGATGTTGATCCTGAATTAGTCAAAGAAATGGGCTTTGTTTCAACACAGACGATTTGCCAGTCAAAAGATGAATTTTTGACACGGCCCGATCATGGTCGTAAATTCGATGATGAAAATATCAAAAAAATCAAAGATAATACCAAAGCTCATCCAACGGTCCAACTAGTTGTGGGTGATGGACTGAGTTCAGCCGCTGTGGAAAGTAATATTAAAAATGTTATACCAGCAATTAAACAAGGTCTCAAGACACATCAGCTTGACTTTGATGAAGTTATTTATGTCAAGTATTGTCGGGTACCGGCAATGGATGTGATCGGTGAAGTAACAGATGCAGATGTCGTCTGCCTACTTGTCGGCGAACGTCCGGGGCTGGTTACAGCAGAATCGATGAGTGCTTATATTGCCTATAAGCCAACGGTCGGTATGCCTGAAGCTAGACGAACCGTGGTTTCCAATATCCACGATGGCGGTACCCCTGCAGTCGAAGCCGGAGCCTATGTAGCAGATATCATCAAAAAAATGGTTGATTACAAAGCATCCGGTATGGATCTGCGTAAAGCCGAAAAAAAGGAAAATTAAGGGAGGTGTCTAAATGAAGAATGATCGTTTAGGTGCAAAAGTTCTAAGTACGCGTCTGATCCCGAATGTGGATCAGGGATTATTTAAAGAGTTAGACTTAAAAGCAGATCAGCGTTCGCTGGGGATCATCACAGCTGATTGTGATGATGTCATGTATGTTGCCTTAGATGAAGCAACTAAAAAAGCTGCCGTTGATATTGTTTATGCCAAAAGTTTCTATGCTGGAGCTGCTAATGCCTCTACTAAGCTAGCCGGTGAAGTCATCGGGATCTTAGCTGGACCAGATCCGGCAGAAGTTACCAGCGGCCTGGAAGCAGCCAGACAGGTAGTCGAACAAGAAGCTAGTTTCTATAGTGCCAATGAGGATGATTCGATTCCTTACTTTGCCCATGTAGTTTCTCGTTCAGGAAGTTTCCTGTCTAAAGAAGCCAACACGACAGAAGGTACAGCCATTGCTTATCTGATCGCACCGCCATTAGAAGCTGTTTACGGTGTTGATGCAGCCTTAAAGGCAGCTGATGTGCAAATGGGAGTTTTCTATGGACCACCATCAGAAACCAACTTTGGGGGAGCTTTACTGACAGGTTCACAATCCGCCTGCAAAGCGGCCTGTGATGCTTTTAGCCAAGCTGTGATCAATGTTGCCCAGCGCCCATTGGAAGATTAAAGAGGTGTCGTGAATGAAAGCGTTAGGGATGATTGAAGTTTCTGGCTATTTAGGCGCTGTTGCGGCTTGTGATGCAGCCTTGAAGGCAGCCGATGTTGACCTGAATAATGCAGAAGTGATCCGCGGCGGTTTAACGACTGTTGAATTAGTCGGTGATGTGGCTGCAGTAAAAGCAGCGGTTGACGCAGGTGTAGCTGTTGTAGAATCACTGGGTTGTCTGATTTCACACCATGTGATCGCTCGACTCGACGAGCAGACCGAAGTAGTTACAACTTCCAGAAAAAAAGAAGAAGAAAAAAGAACGATCGATGAGCTGCCGCAAGCAAAAGCCGTTGAGCAAAAGCCGGCAATTGCCAAAGAACAGCCAGATGAAACTGCTGCTGAAGAAAAAAAACCAGAATTTAGAGAAGAACTGGCTCAGTTAAAGGTGGTTGATTTACGTAAACGTGCTTACCAGATGAATCTGCAGACCTTGAAGAAGTCTGAAATTAAATTTGCGAATAAACAAGCACTTATTGATGCGATCGTAACCGAAGTAGAAAGAAGTGAATAGATTGGAATTAGACAAAGATTTAAAGTCCATCCAAGAAGTTAGAGATTTGATCAAAGCGGCTAAGCGTGCTCAGGCAGAACTCGCCACATTTTCACAACAAAAAATAGATGGCATTGTCAAAGCAGTCGCAAAAGCAGCTTATGATCACCGTAAAGAATTAGCTAAAATGGCCAATGAAGAAACAGGTTTTGGCATTTATGAAGATAAGATCCTGAAAAATGCCTTCGCAGCAAAATCAGTTTATGAAGGCATCAAAGACATGAAGACGATTGGCATGATCAGTGATGATCCGGTGAAAAAAGTAACTGAATATGCCGTTCCGGTAGGTGTTATTGCCGGTCTGGTGCCTTCAACCAATCCGACTTCCACTGTAATTTACAAGAGTCTGATTGCTTTAAAGGCAGGAAATGCGATCGTCTTTTCACCGCATCCCAATGCCTTGAAATGTATTTTAGCAGCTGTCAAAGTCGTGCAGGATGCGGCAGTAGCAGCAGGAGCTCCTGAAGGTTGCGTGTCAGCTATGACCACTTTGACCATGCAGGGGACACAAGAGTTAATGTCAAATAAAGATACTAATCTGATCTTGGCAACTGGCGGTAATGCGATGGTCCATGCAGCATACTCTTCCGGTACACCAGCAATTGGTGTCGGACCCGGTAATGGCCCGGCCTATATCGAACGCAGTGCTGATGTGGCTAAGGCGATCGGACATATCATGGATTCCAAAACATTTGATAATGGCACGATTTGTGCGTCAGAACAATCGATCATTGCTGAAAAAGTGAATATCGGAGCTGTCAGATCTGAGTTGGAAAAACAAGGCGCTTATATTTTAAATGAAGAAGAAGCGCAGAAACTGGCGAAATTTATCTTACGTCCTAACGGTACGATGAATCCGCAGATCGTTGGACATTCTGTCCAGCAGATTGCTGCACTTTCCGGTTTGTCAATTCCGGCAGATCGTCGTCTGATCGTAGCACCAGAAACACATGTCGGACGTAAATATCCATTTTCAAGAGAAAAATTAGCACCGATCCTAGCTTTATATACTGTTGAAAACTGGCAGGAAGCCTGCGACCTTTCCATTGAGATCTTAAGTGGTGAAGGGGCTGGCCATACAATGGATATTCATACTGAAAATAAAAATGTAGTACGGGAATTTGGTTTAAGAAAACCAGTCTCAAGACTACTTGTCAATTGTAATGGAACATTAGGCGGTATCGGAGCCACAACCAATTTGATCCCTGCCTTGACTTTAGGTTGTGGTGCAGTAGGCGGCAGCTCGACGGGTGATAATATCAGTCCCTTAAATCTATTTGACGTTCGACGGGTAGCCTACGGTGTCAGTGAATTATCAGATTTGCGCAAGGCAGAAGGACAAGCTGAAAACAGCAGTTCTACTGTTTCTGATTCATCATCATTTGCTAAAGATGAATTGGTGGATAACTTAGTTGCGCAAGTATTAGCTCGGTTACAATAATTTAAATTTGTAATAAATATACTATTTATAGGAGGAAATATATTATGTCAAGCACAAATGCTTTAGGAATGATCGAAACTCGTGGTTTAGTAGGTGCTGTTGAAGCAGCCGATGCAATGGTCAAAGCAGCAAATGTTACTTTAATCGGTAAAGAACAAGTCGGTGGCGGTTTAGTTACTGTTATGGTCCGTGGTGATGTAGGTGCAGTTAAGGCTGCAACAGATGCAGGAGCTGCAGCTGCTGAACGTGTAGGTGAATTACTATCTGTTCACGTAATTCCTCGTCCACATACAGAAGTGGATCAAATCTTGCCTCATCATCAAGGCGAACTACAATAAAAGACTTAGGTTGATCGTTCCTGAGTTTTGAACAAGCGGCTGTACTTTCTTACCGGTTTTTAAGAAAAAGAAAGTACAGCCAATTTTTCAAAAAAGTTAGACAGAGAAAGTCACTGAACTGTCTTTCTTTGAGTGAGGAAGGAATGCTGATGAAAGTTATTACAGAGGATACGATTCGCAGACAGTTTCGTAGTAAGCAGTTATGGGAAAAAGCTACTTTAGAAGTGGCAGCAGATGCTTTAATCACGCCCTCAGCGCAAAGTTATTTGCGTGAACACCATATTCGGCTGATTCATGAAACCAGCAAACAGATGAATAAAAAGGTTCGTTCGTCAAAAAATGAAAATAATCGTATTCAAAAGCGACTTTCTGATGACCTAGATCCTCAGCATAATTTCATGATTCAGGCAGAAATCAGGCATTTAGCTAATTTACTTTATTTTCCCTTGTTATCTGACAGTTGTTTTCCCTCAGAATGGTGGAACTATTTCACTGGCCAGCAGTTATGGTTGAGAAAATTTGCCGATTTATCTGAAAAAACCAGTTCAGTGATAGCACTGAGTGCCCCGGCTGCCTTTCATGTTTGTACTGAGAACTATCGTGTTTGGTCATATTCACTGCAAGAAATTATTGATCAGATACATAAAATTCAGTGTCTCTTAATAGATAAAAAAAACAGTAAAATATTTAACGATTGGTCGAAAAATTTATTAAAGGTGATTCAATCGCCCGAAGAAGAATGAGGAGATGTTAGGATTGGATCAAATGAGTATGATTATCGATGAGGTGGTTGAGCGTGTCAGGCAGGAAACTAGTTCCTTTGAGATCGAAGCTTCCGGTCGCCACATTCATCTTTGTCGTAAAGATATAGATGCTTTGTTTGGGAAAGATGGTTATCCCTTGACAAAAGTGAAGAATTTATCTCAGCCAGAACAATTTGTCTGTAAAGAAAGGATCACGATCGTCGGTCCTAAAGGTATTTTTCGCAATGTGGTCATCTTAGGACCCGAGCGTAAAGCTTCTCAGGTTGAAGTGTCCATGACCGATGCACGTGAATTAGGCATCAATGTACCGGTAAGAGAAAGCGGTCATATTGACGGCACTCCCGGCATCATTCTGGTTAATGGAAACCGCTCGATCAAGCTTGATCAGGGGTTGATCGTAGCCAAACGTCATATCCATATGACACCAGAAGATGCACAGAAAAATCATGTGCGTAACGGACAGATCGTCCGGGTCAAGACAAATACAAGTCGTCCTTTGATCTTTGATGATGTAGTTGTCAGAGTCAGCGATAAATTCGCCACTTATATGCATATTGATTACGATGAAGCCAACAGTTGCGGCTTAAACAAAAAAGATCGTGGGTACATTGTTGTATAGGAGGCTTTTAAATGAAGGTTGAAGAAATTGAAACAGTTATCCAGAAAGTCGTTCAACGCATCCTTACACAAGAACCGCAAGAATCACAAAAACCTGTTTTTACAATTGGTGTCTTGTCTTGTCCGGCCCAGACGCTCGAGGCACTCAGAGAGTCAGCTTCTGAAGTTAGCTGGAGAGATCCTATGACTGAAAGCTGTCAGGCCTTACTGGTCAACCAGCTGACTTTATCACAGATTGCAGCGATCGCACATCTGCAGAAAACAGATAAGATCACTAGTTTTGTCATCGATTACCTGTTAGCAGGGAAAAAAGTTTATGTAGTTAATCCTGCCACTGTAGTAAAAGAGAAAAAAGAGCAGAAGAAGTATCAGCTCTTTAAAAAAGTGAAAGAGTTATGGCAACAGTGTCAAGACTACGGTGTCGTCTGGCTGACTGAACCCAGTCTTTTGACTGCTGCCACTAGCTTTTCAGCTAATCTAGCTGGACCTGCAAAACCGAATTTTATTACAGAACAGCAGTTAATGCAGATGTACGAAAACAATCAGGTTAATTTAAAGCAAAATGATCGGCTGACTCCATTAGCATACGATTTTGCTAAAGAACATCAGCTGTTGGGATAGGAGGAAATTTAAATGAAATTGGGAAAAGTAACCGGTAACTTATGGTCGACTCGTAAAGACGAAAAATTAAATGGCTGGAAATTTATGATTGTTTCAGTTGTCGATCCAATCACTCATAAAGACAGTGATTCATTGATCGCAGCTGATAATGCCGGAGCGGGTATAGGTGACTATGTGCTGATTTCTCAAGGACAGGCAGCACGTATTTCTGCTGAAAATCCCAACGTTCCAATTGATGCAATGATCGTAGGAGTAATCGATCCAGAAGAATCTTAGAAAAAAGAAAGGGGGCTATTTTGTGAGTATTAATGAAATTATTATGTATATCATGGTCATATTTATGATCATTGGAGCCATCGACTACTGTATTGGCGGCAAATGGGGCTTTGGTGAGAAATTTGAAGAAGGGATCATGGCGATGGGCTCTCTGGCTTTGTCAATGGTCGGGATCATCACCCTGGCACCGATTTTGGCCAATATTTTAAGCCCAGTAGTGGTTCCTTTATACAAATTTTTAGGTGCCGATCCATCGATGTTTGCGACTACTTTACTAGCCAATGACATGGGAGGTTTTGCACTAGCGCAGCAAATGGCAGAAACACAGGAAGCCGGTTTGTTTGCAGGGGCTATCTTAGGATCTATGATGGGTCCTACCATCGTTTTCACTATTCCAGTAGCTCTAGGGATCATTGAAAAAGAAGATCAGCAGTTTTTAGCTACAGGGGTTTTATCAGGTATTATTACGATCCCTATCGGCTGTCTGGCAGGCGGCTTGGTTGCCGGTATGCCGATTATGATGATCTTAAAAAATCTTGTACCGATTATTTTAGTCGCTGTACTAATTATTATCGGTTTATGGAAGATCCCTAATGGAATGATCAAAGGCTTTACTTACTTTGGTAAAGGCGTTGTGATTGCGGCCATCTTTGGTTTAGTGATCGGCGCCATCGAGCTGTTAGTAGGGGTAACCGTTATTCCAGGGATCACACCTATTACAGAAGGAATTGAAACAGTCGGCAGCATTGCCTTGACATTAGCCGGTGCATTCTGCTTAGTTTCCTTTATTACCAAGGTATTTAACAAACCACTATTGAAGTTAGGTGAAGCTTTAGGTATGAATGAAGTGGCCGCTGCCGGTCTGGTAGCTACTTTGGCCAATAACATACCAATGTTTCAGATGATGAAAGATATGGATAAAAGAGGAAAGATCATCAATGTTGCTTTTGCCGTGTCTGCTTCATTTGTCTTAGGCGATCATTTGGGCTTTACGGCAGGTGTTGCTAAAGAAATGATCTTTCCGATGATGGTCGGTAAACTTGTGGCCGGCATCACAGCGATTTTTGTAGGTATATTTATGGCCAACCGGATGCTGGGAAAACAAACAAGTAAGGAAGTGAAGTAATGACAGAAATCAATCGTGAAATGATCGAATCGATCGTACGTCAACTGGTAAATGAAAAACTGATGCCGACAAAACACGTAGATAAAAGTGGAGTTGCTTCAGTAAAACTGCCTGAAATCGATGTTTCAGAAGAAGATCGCTTAGATACAGGTGATCCCCAAGATATCGTCTATACCAAAGATCTGTTTTCATTAGCTGAAAGTCCACGTTTAGGATGTGGCTTAATGGTAATGAAAGATACAACATTTGACTGGGAATTGGGTTATGATGAAATTGATTATGTGATTTCTGGTCAGTTAAGTGTTATTATAGATGGCAGAAAAGTTACTGCCAATGCAGGCGAGATTTTGTTAATTCCGGCAGGCAGTAAGATTCAGTTTTCCGTCAATGGAGATGCCCGTTTTGTTTACGTGACTTATCCAGCTGACTGGCAAGGCTAGTTCTGAGCTAAATTAAATAAATAATAGGAACAGTTTTTTTCAGGGAATGAGGTGAAAGTCCTCGACAGTCCCTTTCTACTGTAACACGGACGAAAACCTATAAGTCACTGAACAGACATTGTTTGGGAAGCAGGGTGATTAGGAAGAAGTGAAGTCAGGATATCTGAAAAAGACTGGATCAGTTGAAAATATCAGGGTGTTTCAGCTGGCTTCCTACTTGTATCTTGCACTAGACTTACAAGCATAAAACACTCTGAATGGGGTGTTTTTTTTTATTTTTGTGTTGAAGGGATGAGAATTTTGTTTGTTAAAAGTATGATCGTATATTTCCAGTTTTTTACCCGGATCGTGATCCCGGTTGAAATTGATGATTTCTTATATTATTTAAAGCATGGCAGTAAGTTTTTACCTGTTTTCGGTCTCTTGCTGGGATTGATAGAAGGAATGGTTTTTCTGTTGGGCTCATTCTTTTTTACTCGGCTATTGGGTTTTATCCTGATGCTGTTCTCAGATGTTCTTCTGACCGGCGCTATGCACCAGGATGGTCTGGCAGATGCATCAGACGGATTATTCTCTTCTAGGAAAGCTGAGCGGATGCTTGCGATCATGAAAGATAGTCGGATCGGTACCATGGGGACGATTGCACTGATTTTTTATTATTTATTTGTCATGGGGATTTTTCTCAGTTATCCGGATGTTTTTACGCAAAAGAGTGGTTTTATCATTATTGTATTAATGAATATGGTAGCCAAAAGCAATATGACCTTATTGTTTTATCAGATGAACTATCAAGGTGCTTCTAGTAATGGCCTGGGCCAGACTTGGGCAGGGACACCAGCGTCTGATATTCTGATTGCACAAGTGATCAGTCTGCTTGTCCTGTTTGTTTCTAATGGCTTAAAAGGTCTCTTGATTTATTTTATCGGGATCGCTTTTATTGGACTGTATCGTCACTTTGTTTATAAAAAGGTCAGCGGTTTTAACGGCGATACCTTAGGTGCCAGTGCTTTAATCAGCAATGTGTTATTCTTAGTGGCAAGTTGTGTTGTGAGGTCTTTTTAATGAAAATATATTTTGTGCGTCATGGCCAGACAGATTATAACCGCCAAAGAAAATTCTATGGCACAACTGATGTTCCAATTAACAAAACAGGTAAAAGCCAATGTCAGACAGTCGGCAGAAAACTGCACAGGCATTCGATCAGCAAAGTTTATACTTCGAGTCGCTTGCGCGCGATGCAGTCGGCTCAGCTGATTTTTCCCGACCATTCATTTATTGCACGCAGCTTTTTGGATGAATGGGGTTTTGGTTTGTGGGAAGGCCTGGATGCTGATGAAATACAGGCGGCTTTTCCACTTGAGTGGGATCGCTGGTTAAAAGATCCCTTCGGCTATACTCCACCTGGGGCCAAGCCTTATAGCCAATTTGTCAAAGTTATGATAGCAGGCTTTGAACAGCTTCTTTTGCAAGAAGAAGATATTGCTCTTGTGACCCATCTGGGAACGATCCGTGTGCTCTTGCATTACATTTATCCGGAAATCAGTTTTTGGGATATTGCCTTAAGCCAGGAAAATTATACTTGTATTTCCTATGATGGCACAAGTTTTGAAAAGATTGTCTGGGATAATTGAATGTTGTTTTTATTTAAGTGAAGATAGAAGGTATCAGATGAAAATTGAAATTAAAAAATTAACGATGACAGCTTTACTGATTGCTTTGTGTGTTGTGGGAGCCAATATTAAATTTTTAGGTTCCATTGCTTTAGATTCTTTTCCCGCTTTTGTCGGGACGCTTTTATTAGGGCCATTACCAGGAGCTCTGCTAGGATTTTTGGGCCACATGGTATCAGCATTATTAGCCGGTTTTCCCAGCACTTTGCCGGTACACTTGATCATTGGTGTATTTATGGCAATTTGTATGCTGGTCTATGGATATTTACATAAACTGTTTTTTTCCCGCAAGCTTTTAAGCAGTGTGCTTGCTTCAGTCGGTGCGTATCTGATCAATGTTCCGCTGGCTTTACTATGCTTATATCCGATCCTGGGCAAAGCAGTTTTTGCTTTATTTGTGCCTTTAACAGTGTCAACCGTCATTAATCTTTTTTTGGCAGAAGTCGTTGTACTAGCGATTCCAGTCAAATACAAAGAAAGGATAATTTCTAATGAGAGGGGGTGATAAAGATTTT
>DATGVB010000067.1:0-5140 GCA_035300805.1 Tetragenococcus sp.
TTGGCTCAATTAGGACAGACAGAAGAGCCAGTGAAAAATCTTGCCGCCTTCTTACCCCAATATTTAAAACGTGTAGAAGCTGAAGAAAAATGGCTGCAGACACATGATGAGGGTGGTGAGGTTTATGTTGAAAAAATTTAAAACGATCCTGCGTCCTTTTACTCAAAAAAACGGTTATCTGGCTAAAACGGTTAAGATCAATAATCAAGAGTTTAAAATACGCCTTATAACCACCGATGATATTAAAACGCTGATCCAGCTGGAGCGGATTGTCTATGCCGGAGAAACTCCGTGGACTAAAAGTGCTTTTTTATCTGAATTGTATTCGCGATATGTACATTTATATCTAGGAGTCTTGTATCAAGGGAGAATGATTGCTTTTATTGGGAATCGTATTATTTTTGATGATGTACATATTACCCAAATTGCAGTAGATCCAGCCTTTCAGAATAAGGGAATCGGTTCATTTTTAATGATAGAAGCTGAAAACTTTGCCAGAAAACATAATTGTGTGACCTTATCTTTAGAAGTGCGTATTTCTAATATCGATGCACAGAGATTTTATCGTAGTTTGGGCTATGATACACAAAAACGACTAAAAAATTATTATAGCAGTGGTAATGAAGATGCTCTTTATATGGTTAAGCAGGTGTAGCTTATGCATTTTTCAAATAAGTATTTTTATCCCAGAGAAAACTTAGCCAAAAAGCTCTATCAGTTGTCTGATGCAAGTTATGAGTTTGGTTCACCTTGGACCCAAAAGCAGTTTAAAGAAGATATTATCAATGAAAGAAGTCACTATCTGATGTTGGTCGACCAAGAAATCATTGCTTATCTTTGCTATCATCAGCTGTTCAATGAGGCTGAATTATTTAATATCGCAATTTGTAAAAAGGTTCAAAGAAAAGGTCATGCCAGTACTTTACTTTGTAAATTAAATCAGATTTTAGTTGAAGAACAGGTCGACCGAATTTTTTTAGAAGTGCGCCAGTCAAATACAAGTGCTCAAAAATTTTATGAGAATAGCGGTTTTAACTATCTTTCAAGTAGAAAAAGATACTATTCAGATCCAGTAGAAGATGCTTTAGTTATGGTAAAGAAAGTGAGATCAGAAAGAAATAATGGCAGAATTGATTTTAGCAATTGAAAGTAGCTGCGATGAGACTAGTGTTGCAGTTGTAAAAGATGGAAAAGAAATATTGAGTAATGTGGTGGCTTCTCAGATCAAAAGTCATCGTCGCTTTGGCGGAGTGGTACCAGAAGTTGCCAGTCGCCATCATGTCGAACAAATTACCTTATGTATTGATGAAGCCTTAGCTACCGCTCGTATTCAAAATCAGGATCTAACGGCTGTGGCAGTTACTTATGGGCCCGGTTTAGTGGGTGCTTTACTGATCGGAGTGCAGGCGGCTAAAGCCTTTGCCTGGGCCAGTCAGCTTCCCTTGATTCCAGTCAATCATATGGCCGGCCACATTTATGCTGCTAATTTTGTGAAAGAGTTGGAATTTCCATTACTTGCTTTATTAGTAAGTGGAGGTCATACTGAACTTGTTTACATGAAAGAAGCGGGGTCTTATGAAGTGATCGGTCAGACCCGTGATGACGCTGCAGGTGAAGCTTATGATAAAATCGGACGGATTTTGGGCTTGAGTTATCCTTGCGGGAAAGAAGTTGACAGATTAGCACATCTCGGAGCAGATAACTACCATTTTCCACGGGCAATGTTACATGAAGAAAACTTTGATTTTAGCTTCAGTGGTCTTAAAAGTGCTTTTATCAACTTAGTCCATAATGCTAATCAAAGAGGAGAAAAATTGATTAAAGAAGACTTAGCAGCAAGTTTTCAAGCCAGTGTGGTAGAAGTACTTGTAAAAAAAACTCTGAAAGCTGCTCAACTTTACCAAGTCAAGCAAGTTGTTCTTGCTGGCGGGGTAGCAGCCAATCAGGGCTTACGCAGTGCTATGCAACAGGCAGTAGCTGAAAACTTAAGACAAACAGATTTGATTATACCGCCTTTACGTTTGTGCGGCGATAATGCCGCTATGATCGGTGGTGCAGCTCATGTCGAATTAGCTCGACAACATTTTGCTGACTGGGCTTTGAATGCAGATCCTAGTCTGGAATTTTAAAAAAACAATAAAACAATACTAAATAAAACCTATTTCAGTATTGTTCAACAGAAATAGACAGAATATTTTGGCAATGATTAGAGAGGGTGTTTGTTTGTTAAATGGAGTGTTGGTCAACGGTGGCGCAATTATTTTAGGCAGTCTGCTAGGCGCTGTCTTTCGTAATATCACTGATGAAATGAAAGAAACAGTTACTAAAGGAATCGGTTTAAGTGTATTAGCAATGGGAATTCAGATGGCGATTAAGACCCAGTCCTTTACTTTGATCGTCATCAGCTTGTCAATTGGAGCTATGATCGGCGAAGCTATAGATATTGAAAAAGCGATGAATCGTTTAGGTTTGTTCTTTGAAAAAAAGTTTGCCAAAGAAGGGGGTAACTTTGTAGAAGGTTTTGTCACAGCTTCTTTGATTTTTGTGATTGGTTCAATGGGGGTCGTAGGTTCGATTCAAAGTGGTGTTTCAGGTGACCACACGACTTTATACACTAAAGCAGTCATGGATGGTTTTGTTTCGATTATGCTGACAGCTTCTTTAGGCGTAGGTGTTTTATTTTCTGCCATACCGATTTTGCTTTACCAGGGAACAATCGTGATATTAGCTAGTCTTCTGGTGAAAGTTGTACCACCTGAGCTATTAGATCTGATCATTGGAGAAATCAGTGCGATTGGTGGTCTGATGATTCTGGGGATTGGGTTGAATTTGATGAAAATCACTTATATTCGAGTATCCAATCTCTTGCCAGCCTTGCTTATCTTAATTGCCGCAGTAAGTCTACAATATTATTTTTAGACAAAGAAAAAGACTGCTACAAACAAACTGAGCCGATCATATATATAAAATTAACTAGACAGTAATTAAAAATAATATTGCAAGTAAAAGCAGTTCTTGATATTCTACATGTATCAGTGACTGTTTTTACTGTAAAGAGAGAAGGAATAAAATGAGGAAATTAAAAACGTTAAGTCTGCTTTTGGTTGCAGTGTTCGTTCTTGGGGCATGTGGAAATAGTAAAAAGGATCAAAAAGCCAGTAATAATAGTGAAGCTTCAACAGCCGATAAAGCTAAAAAGGCTGATGGGACGGACGAAAAGCTAAAGTCCAATAGCTATAGTGTAGGTGACACTGCTGAAGTCGGTGAGATCAAATATACCGTTAATTCTGTTGAAACAACAGAGAAAAGAAATGAAGATGAAGAAGAACAGCCAGCTGATGTGATCAAAGTAGAGTATACCATTGAGAATAATTCTGATGAAGAAGTTCCCGTTGGCGGGGATATCACTGCTTATGACAAAGAGGGAACGCAGCTAAAACAATATCCTAACGGCAATACCATGGATGACATTGAAAAAGGGAAGAGTATGGATGCCGTTGTTTATTTTGGCATCGATGAGTTAGGTGAGGTTCAATTGCAGGTTCTCAACTTAAATTACTTTGACAGCGATCCATTAGTGTATAAAGTGACAGTAGAATAAGCAATAAAAGCAGACTTATGACACTTAGCACATAAGTCTGCTTTTAAAGTCTTGCATTATTTTACAGAATGTTGTAAACTGTCAAAGGTGTGTTAAGTTTATTCTGGCGCACACATTTCACATCTGGCTCTATTTGTAAGAGGGTGCTACCAAAGCGTAGTCTGTTACAGAGTTTATAAGGAGTCAGAGAGGAAAATAAAAACCAATTGGAGGAAAGAAACATGGCAGTATTATCAATGAAACAGCTATTAGAAGCTGGTGTACATTTTGGACACCAAACTCGTCGCTGGAATCCGAAGATGAAAAAATATATCTTCACAGAAAGAAACGGGATCTACATCATTGATCTGCAAAAAACAGTGAAATTAGTAGATGCTGCTTATAACTACATGAGAAGTGTTGCTGAAGAAGGCGGCGTGGCTCTATTTGTAGGTACTAAAAAACAGGCACAAGAATCAATCAAAGAAGAAGCAACGCGCGCTGGTCAATATTACGTTAACCATCGTTGGTTGGGCGGAACTTTGACAAACTGGGAAACAATCCAAAAACGAATTACTCGGCTAAAAGATATTAACCGGATGGAAGAAGATGGAACATTTGATGTTCTACCTAAAAAAGAAGTTGTCGGCTTAAATAAAGAACGCGCTCGCCTGCAAAAATTCTTGGGCGGAATTGCTGATATGCCTCATATTCCAGATGTTATCTATATCGTTGATCCTCGTAAAGAACGTATTGCGATCCAAGAAGCTCACAAATTGAACATCCCTATCGTAGCTATGGTTGATACCAACTGCGATCCTGATGAAATTGATGTAGTGATCCCTTCAAACGATGATGCGATCCGTGCCGTTAAATTAATTACTTCAAAAATGGCAGATGCTTTAATTGAAGGTAATCAAGGCGAAGATGAAGTATCTGAAGAAGATTTTGCTGCAGATGCAACTTCAGAAGATGCACCATCCATCGAAGAAATTGTTGATGTTGTAGAAGGCGACAATCAGTCAGCTAAATAATTTGAGCAATCGGAGCTGTTTCAAAGGCTAGGCGAAAAGCCTCACTCTCCTTTGAAACAGCTTTTTTAAAAGAATAGAAATCAGGAGGAAAAATAAATGGCTAAAATTTCAGCTAAATTGGTAAAAGAATTACGTGATAAAACTGGTGTAGGTATGATGGATGCTAAAAAAGCATTAGTTGAAGTAGAAGGTGACATGGATCAGGCAGTTGATCTTTTGCGTGAAAAAGGAATGGCTAAAGCTGCCAAGAAAAGCGATCGTGTAGCCGCAGAAGGATTATCAGCGGTTGCCGTAAAAGGTAATACAGCTGCCATCGTGGAAATCAATTCAGAAACTGATTTTGTTTCTAAAAATGAACAATTCCAACATTTAGTCAATGAAATTGCGGAACTTGTTGCTGCTAACAAACCAGAAGACATGGATGCAGCTAACGCAATGAAGACTGCTACAGGAACGGTTGCTTCTGATATCATCGAAGCAACTCAAGTAATTGGTGAAAAAATCAGCTTCCGTCGTTTTGCTTTCT
>DATGVB010000068.1:0-5187 GCA_035300805.1 Tetragenococcus sp.
CTAATGTTGATTTACCACTGCCGGATAGACCCATAATAACAAAAATCTCACCATCATTCACATCAAAACTGACATCGTGGACTCCCACAGTCGCACCCGTTTGTTCAACAATTTCTTTTTTTGATTTTCCGGCTTGGACCATCTCAAGAGCCTGTTGTGTTCTTCTACCAAACACTTTGGTAAGATGTTCCACCCTTACTTTACTCAAAAATAACCACTCCTATGTGTTTTTTAAAGTTTAGTGTTACCTTTTTATGATAACACATATTAGCGAACTGAACAAAAGATGTGAATGAATTTACAAAAAGCTGCATTAATCCAATTATGTGAATACCATAAAAAAGCTGATCAAGTGGCAAAACACTTGATCAGCTAGTTCTTATTATTTATCTTTTTCTTGTCGATCGATCAGCTGTAAAGCATCCTCTAATACTGCTTCACCATCTAAAATTTCATAGGACTCTTTTGAGATCAACTTGTAAGGAATTGCCTTATAGTTCAAATAATCTTTCAGACGATTAACTTCATATTTAGATTGCGGACCAATCATCAAAGCATCCAGTTTTTCATTTTGAATAATTTGTTCAGCCATGATTGCCGGAGCTGAATAAACATGAATAGCTAAGCCTCTTTTGTCGATAGCTCCTTGGATATTTTTGACTAATAAACCTGAAGTGATCCCGGATGTACAAATTAAAAGGATCGTTTTTTGCTTTTCTTCTGCCAAAGTGCTCACCTCATTTATGAAATTTTACGTTTTTTGTTATAAATGTCTAATACAACTGCTAGCAGTAAAATCAGGCCTTTGATGGCTTGTTGCCAGTCGACGCCGACACCTAGAATAGACATTCCGTTATTTAAAACACCCATTACCAGACCACCGACGATAGCACCCAAGATAGTTCCAACTCCACCTGAAGTAGAAGCACCTCCAAAGTAAACCGCGGCCATCGCATCCAATTCTAATGAAGTTCCTGCTTGCGGTGTTGCTGCGTTCAATCGTGCTGCCATAATCAGACCGGCAAGAGCAGCCATACCACCATTATTCACAAAAACCCAGAAAGTAATTTTACTGGTTTTAATCCCTGATAATTCAGCTGCTTTTTTATTTCCGCCAGTTGCATAAATCTGCCGACCCACAACCGTCTTATTGGTTAAAAAGCCATACACTGCGACGATCACGCCTAAGATGATCAGAACAACTGGATAACCAGAGTAAGAAGCAAAAATATAAGTCATACCCATCATAACAACCGCTGTAAAGATAGCTTTCATAGTAAAACTATTCATTGATTCAACTTCAAACAAGTTTTTTTGCCGTCTTTGACGAGCTCTCCACTGGCCATAAACTAAAATAACGGTCAAAATAACACCAATAAGCATTGAAAGGATATGAATCGAAGAACCATCTGTAACATCAGGTAAATAACCTGTCGCTATTTTTTGAAAAACAACTGGAAATGGCGCTAAAGACTGGCCGCCTAAAACTACCTGAGTTAATCCACGAAACATTAATAAACCTGCTAAGGTAACAATAAATGCAGGAATTCCTACATAAGCTACCCAGAAACCTTGCCAGGCGCCGATAATTGCCCCGATTAAAAGACAGACAGGCACTGCGATCCAGGGGCTCATTCCGTGATTGACCATCATTACCCCAGCGATTGCTCCAACAAAAGCCATTACCGATCCGACCGACAAATCAACATGTCCTAGTAAAACCACAAGTAGCATGCCTGCTGCCAAAACCAGAATGTGACTGTTTTGTAAAACAAGATTCGTGATATTCAAAGGTCGTAAAAAGATACCACCTGTCATGAACTGAAAAGCAATTAGCAAAATGACTAAAATGATGATCATACTATACTGACTGAAAAGATCAAAAATTCTATCTTTTAGTGTTTTTTTCTCTTTGCGGATTCCTTGTTTTTTTTCTTTTGAATTTTCCATTTTATTTAACACCTGCTTCTTTGGTCATTAGATTCATTAAGATTTCCTGATTGGCATCTTCTTTTTTGACTTCACCGGTAATTTTTCCAGTACTCATTGTATAAATACGGTCACACATACCTAGAATTTCTGGTAATTCAGAAGATATAATACAAATGCTCTTACCTGAAGCTGCCATATCTTCAATAATCGAATAGATGTCATATTTAGCACCGACATCGATCCCGCGGGTTGGTTCATCCAGAAATAAAACATCCGGTTGGGTCATCAGCCATTTAGCCAAGACAACCTTTTGCTGATTTCCTCCACTTAAAGTACCTACTTTCTGGAAGATATTACGCGTTTTCGTTCCCATTTTTTTACGATACTTTTCAGATTCTGTGACTTCTTTTTCTTTATCGATCACACCATGACTGCTGATCTTATTCAAACTAGAAATTGTCGTATTTTCACGGATATCCATCAGTAAATTTAAACCGAGCGTCTTACGATCCTCAGAAACATAAGCCAAACCATTTTCAATGGCTGTGGCCGTATCTTTAACCGAAATTTCTTTTCCGTCTTTAAAGACCTGACCTGAAATATCTGCTCCATAGGAATGTCCAAAGACACTCATGGCAAACTCCGTTCGACCAGCTCCAACTAAACCGGCAATACCGATAATCTCACCCTTGCGGATATTCAAATTAACATTTTCATTGACGATCCGATTTTTATCAACAGGATGATGGACCGTCCAGTTCTTCACTTCAAAACTAATTTCACCGATATTGGGATGGCGATCAGGATAACGATTCGTTAAGTCCCGCCCCACCATTCCACGAATGATGCGTTCTTCACTGACATTTTCATTATCAAATGTTTCAATGGTTTTTCCATCGCGTAAAATTGTGATACGGTCGGCAACATTTACAATTTCATTTAATTTATGCGAAATAATGATCGAAGTAATTCCCTGATGCTTAAATTCTTTAATAAGAGCTAATAAATTCGCACTTTCTTCTTCATTTAAAGCTGCAGTTGGTTCATCCAGAATAAGCAGTCGGACTGATTTTGAAAAAGCTTTAGCAATCTCGACTAATTGCTGGTGACCGACTCCGATTTGTGAGATCAAAGTATTAGGATCTACAGTTAATCCCACAGTTTTGAGTAAATTCTGCGTTTTTTTCTCAGTTAGATCCCAGTCGATCACACCATGATTTGCCTGTTCATTTCCTAAAAAGATATTTTCTTTGATAGATAAATAAGGACTCAAAGCCAATTCCTGGTGAATGATCACGATCCCTTTTTCCTCACTATCTCTCAGGTTTTTAAATTGACACTTCTGACCATCATAAATGATATCCCCTTCGTAACTACCGTAAGGATATAAACCACTCAATACATTCATCAAGGTGGACTTGCCCGCTCCGTTTTCACCACAAAGACCATGTATCTCGCCACGTTCAACCTGGATATTTACATCATCTAATGCACGTACACCGGAGAAAGTCTTTACAATATTTTTCATCTCCAGAATATAATCTGCCATTTCTTTCATCCTCTCTGAAGACCTTTATCGATTAAGAGAAGGGATTGAATAAATCCAATCCCTTAATATTGATTACTTCAAATCTGATTCTTTATAGTAACCTGTATCGATCAGTTCTTCTTGATAGTTATCTTTATCAATTGATACTGGTTTAGCTAGATAAGTCGGAACCACTTTGACCCCGTTATCATAAGTTTCTGTATCATTTACAGGAACTTCCTTATCTTCACTGATTGCTTCGATCATCTTGATCGTATTTTTGGCTAATGTCCGAGTATCTTTAAAGACGGTTTGTGTCTGTTCATCGGCAATAATTGACTTCACGCCTGCTTTAGTCGCATCTTGTCCAGTAATAACTGGTAATGGTTTGTCATCTTTACCATAACCTACACCCTTTAATGAAGAAATGATTCCAACACTAATCGGATCATAAGGAGAAAGGACTGCATCTAAATTTTCATCTGTGTAATTAGCACTTAATAAGTTATCCATCCGTGATTGTGCTGTAGAACCATCCCAACGCAAAGTAGCAATTTGGTTGAAACTCGTTTGTTTAGAAGGAACCTTTAGTTGTTCATTATCCATATAAGGCTGTAACACTGACATTACTCCATCATAGTTGATCAAAGCGTTGTTATCATCAGGAGAACCACCAAATAATTCAATGTTGAATGGGCCTTCACCGTCTTTTAGCTTAAGCTTGTCTTCGATATAAGAAGCCTGCAATACCCCTACGCCAAAATTATCAAAAGTGGCATAGTAGTCAACATATTTTGAGTTCATCAACAAACGGTCATAAGCAATTACTGTGATATCTTCTTTATGTGCCTTTTCCAGAACATCCGTTAAAGCAGAACCATCAATAGAAGCAATAACCAGTGTATCCACACCTTTAGTGATCATGTTTTCAATTTGTGATACCTGATTTTCTACCTTATCTTCGCCATATTGCAGATCTGTCTTATAACCTAAGTCTTCTAGTTCTTTTACCATATTATTGCCATCTGCGATCCAGCGTTCCGCCGATTTGGTCGGCATGGCAATTCCAACATAACCTTTATCTTTACTACCCCCGCCAGATCCGCCACATCCAGCTAATACCAGCACACCACAAAGTAAAAGCGCACAAGTCGTTAATACCTTCTTAAAATTACTTTTCATTTCCTTACCTCCGAATTTTTTTATTATTGCGATTACAAAGCTTAGTATAACGATTACAGAAATCGGTTACATTAACATTTTTATTATTTATCTAGAAAATTTTTTTCAGCAGATTTCACTCTTCTTCTTTTTCTTGGATTTTTTTAGTTTTTCTTGAATTATTTACGATTCAAGATTTTATTTATCATCTTTGCTAAAATAGAAAATGTAGTAACTATGAAAGAGTGACTTTTATGAAAAAAAGAAATTTATTACTTATGCTGATATTTTTATTTACTTTAACGGCTTGTTCAACCAAAGATAATAAAACTCAAGATAATAGTCTGGTGATTGGTTTCTCACAGTCTGGTATTGAAAGCAGCTGGCGTAAATATCATACTCAGTCGATCCGCAGCGAACTAACAGAAAAAAATCAGGTCCTTTACCGCAATGGTTATATGGACCAAGACAAACAGATCCAGGATATCCGGACCTTTATTGCCTACAAGGTAGATGCCATTATCCTCAGCCCTTTAAAAGAAGATGGCTGGGAAACTGTTTTAAAA